>NZ_JBHXCQ010000008.1:138189-211195 GCF_042726295.1 Oerskovia sp. NPDC060338 | reverse complement strand
TCGAGGTCACCACGCAGGCATCGGCCAACGAGGTCGAGGTCCCCGCCGACGTCTACGACACCGCCACCGTCACCGGCGACGTCCCCGAGGGCGCGACCATCGAGTTCGACCTGCACAAGGTCGCCGGACAGACCCCGCAGATCGAGCAGGACGAGATCGTCTTCGACGACACCGCCCGCCCCATCACGCAGGCTGGCACCTTCGACTCGAACGAGTTCGAGCTCACCGAGGCCGGGACCTACGTCTGGCACGCGATCGTCCGCGACCAGGACGGCAACGTCGTGGCCGAGGACGAGTACGGCTCCGCTTCCGAGACCGTCGTCGCCACCGAGGCACCCATCGTCCTGATCCCGGTCGAGGTCACCACGCAGGCATCGGCCAACGAGGTCGAGGTCCCCGCCGACGTCTACGACACCGCCACCGTCACCGGCGACGTCCCCGAGGGCGCGTTCGTGGTCTTCACGCTGCACAAGCAGGGTGAGGGCGAGACCGTCTGCACGGCCGACAACGCGATCTTCGAGTCGGACGAGGTCGTGCTCGACGGGGCCGGGGACTACGTCTCGCAGTCCACGACGATCACCGAGGCCGGGACGTACGTCTGGTTCGCGACGGTGCACGACGCTGACGGCAAGATCGTGGCCGTCGACGAGTGCGGCGCGGCGTCCGAGACGGTCGTCGCGACCGACGCACCTGTCGTGCCGGAGGTGCCGGAGGTCCCTGAGGTTCCCGAGGTGCCCGAGGTGCCGGAGCAGCCTGAGGTGCCCGTCGTCCCTGAGGTTCCGGAGGTCGACCAGCCCGAGATCGAGCAGCCGAAGATCGAGACGCCGATCGTGGAGGGCGACAAGCCTGTCGCCCAGCCCACCGCTCCTGCCGGTGTCGTGGACCTCGCGCACACCGGTGCGAACGCTGGCCTGATCGCTGGGCTCGCCCTCCTGGTCGTGGCGCTCGGCGCCACCCTGGTCGCCGGTGCCCGGCGTCGGGCCGGCCGACTCCAGCAGTGATCGCGGCTGCTACCTGACCAGGCCCTGACCGGGTCTGGTCGCGCGAAGCCGGGGGCGTCCTTCACGGGGAGCCCCCGGCTTCGTCGTTGCGTCCACCGCCCGCTCACAGGTTCACCCGCTCTCCGGCCGAGAGCTGCCAGGTTTTCTCCGCATAGGGGATGGGTAGGGACCTCGCGGCTTCCGCTCGTGCAACGGCACGAAGGTCGCGCCCCGGACCCAGGAAGAAGGAATCCATGTCTGAGAGGACCGCAAGGCCGCGTGGCGGCCCCGAGAAGCGCCGCCGCGGGACGAAGATCCTCGCCGGTGTGACGGCAAGCACCCTGCTCGGTACCGGCCTGATCGCGGGCCTGGTCCCCACGGCTGCTGCTGGCCCTGGTGGAGGCATCCACATCGACCTTCCCTACACGAGCAACCAGGCCGTCCTCGGTCAGGCCTGGGCTCCGGAGGGCACCCCCGCCGGCACGGCCGTCTACTGCATCCAGGTGACGGAGTACAACCAGCCTGGTGCCGGTGGCGCGGGCACGATCGATGCCACCGAGAGCGTCGAGAACCCGACGATGGCGTTCATCTACGCCAACTACTCGGGCTCCGCCGACCAGGTCACGCAGGCCGCGATCAGCTACCTCACGCACACGACGTTCGAGCGTGACGGGGCGTACTACGGCGGTGCCGCGAACGCCAAGGCGCAGATCGAGGCGAACACCCCGCAGAACATCAAGGACCGTGCGGCCGAGCTCGTGGACTCCGCGACCAAGTTCGGTGGCCCGTACACGATGACGGACGCCAGCACCTCGACGGACGACCGCCGCGTGGGCGCCGTCAACAACGTCGGCGTGCGCGGAGCGTCCGGCAACACCTACATCCCCGGCCTGGACCTGACGGTCACGATGACCGGCCCGGCCGTCTTCGACACCAACGGCAACGGCTTCCCCGACGCGGGCGAGACCAACGTCTGGACCGGCAAGAGCACCGACGGCCCGCAGTCCCTCCAGTGGGTCTCCACCGGCAACGGTGACGTCCGGTGGCAGCAGCGCTCCACGGGCTCGCTCCCCAAGACGGTGCTCCTGGCCGCGGCCGGCGCTGGACGTCAGGACGTGGCGTTCCTCGGTCCCCACGACCCGTTCTCCATCGTCAGCCCGGAGAAGACCTTCTCGGTCATCTACGACTTCACGCCGACCATCTCCAGCCTGGTCCCGAACAAGTTCACGCCCCGAGGCACCGCGCTCACGGACACCGTGACCGTCGGCGCACAGGCGCCGGACCCGTGGATCACCCACGACAGCGCGAAGACCGACCCGGTCGACGTCACCGTCGAGGGCACGCTCTACGGCCCGTTCACCGAGCCGCAGGAAGCCTCGGACGAGGTCCCTGCCGGGGCTCCCGTCGTTGCGACGCGCACCCTGACGTTCGACGGTGCTGGCACCCAGACCGTCGGCGAGGACATCAACGCCGACGACTCGGGCTACTACACCTGGGTCTGGACCTACACCCGCGCGAACCAGACGACTGCCGACCAGCAGTTCCTGCGTCCCGGCAACCAGCCGGGCGGCGCGGACTTCATCACCGACGGGTTCTTCACCGAGGGTGAGGTCATCGTGGGCCAGATGGAGGTCGAGCTCGCATCCGAGCGCGACAACCAGTTCGTCCTGCCGGACGTCGCCACGGGAACCCCGATGCTCGCCGCTGCGGCTGACCCCGCTGCCGAGATCGACCCGTGGGGTGGCCTCGGCGACTCCTTGACCGTCACGCTCCCCGAGGGCCAGGTCTGGCTGAAGAACGAGCTCGGCGACCCCGTCGAGTTCCACGCGGACGGCACCCTGTACGGTCCGTTCGACGTCCCGACCGCTCCCGGTGAGACCCCCGCCGGCGCACCCGTCGTCGCGACGGAGCGCCTGTCGTTCACCGAGCCCGGCACCAAGCACACCCAGGCCGAGCACCAGGCATTCGCCGAGGGCTTCTACACCTGGGTCTGGACGATCGACAAGGACGCTCAGGACCCCGAGGACAAGGACTTCCTCAAGGAGTCCGTCTCGGACATGTTCATGACCGAGCTGGAGACCACCTCAGCCCTGCACACCCTGGAGCACTCCTCGCTCTCGCGTGAGTACAACGTCCACATCGGTGGGCGCGCCTTCGACACCGTCGACATCGACGGCTTCCCCGCAACCCACACCGAGTTCGAGGGTGAGGGCGGCTGGATCGCCGACGTCGACACCGCCACGGTGAAGGTCTACGGTCCGTTCGCGGACGAGTCGGTCTTCGACTCGGCTGAGGTGCCTGCCGGCGCCCCGGTCCTGACCGAGCAGGTCATCGACGCCGTCGACGGCACGTTCCGCATCGGGTGGGGCGAGGGCAACGAGGTCATCCCGACCGAGCCTGGCTACTACGTCTTCGTCTACGAGTTCGAGGGAGACGCCCGCGTGCAGGCGTTCAGCTCGCCGTTCAACGACGAGATGGAGCGCTTCTTCGTCCCGGGTACGCCCGTGACGCCGGAGGTCCCCAAGACTCCTGAAGAGGTCAAGGTCGTCACGCAGGCCACCCCCGAGGTCAAGGTCGGCGAGAACTTCGAGGACACCGCCAAGGTCACCGGCGACGTCCCCGAGGGTGCCGAGCTCGTCTTCCGCGCCTACGGCCCCCAGGAGTCGGGCGCGACCCCGGTCTGCACCGGCGAGCCGGTCTTCACCTCCGCGGAGATCCCGGTCACCGGTGAGGGCGACTACAAGTCGGGCACGACCAAGGTCGACTCGGTCGGCAAGGTCTACTGGGTCGAGACCCTGTACGACGAGTCCGGTGAGGTCCTGCACGAGGGCGAGTGCGGTCTGCCGAACGAGACGACGAACGTCGTCGACGGCGGCGGCAACCAGGCCGCGAACACGACCGGCGCGAAGGACCTGGCCGAGACCGGTACCCAGGCGGGTATCGTCGCGGCCCTGGCCCTGGCGCTGACCGCTGGCGGCATCGCACTGGCCGTCGCGTCCAAGCGTCGCCGCGCGACGGCTGCTGCTGGCAGCGACCTGGAGGCGTGAGCCTCATCAGGTAGGTGCCCGCAGGACTGGGGCGCCTGACCAAGAACCGGGGTGCTGGGCCGAGATGGCCTGGCACCCCGGTTCTTTGCGTACCCGGGCGCGCGTTCAGCGCATAGGTGAGTGCATGAGCCCGAAGGCACGAGAGTTCACCATGCCCGCTGACGCGGCGGTCGACCTGAGCACGCCACAAGCAGCTCAGGCCGAGACCGTCCCTGCCCCCACCACCCGGGCAGAGGCCAAGGCACGTCAGGCCCAGGCGCAGACCGCGGACCGGCGCCGCCCGCAGGTGCGCAGGTCGGCGTCGGGGCGCAGTCCGTCCCACCGTGCCCGCCGCTCGATCCCTGCGCGCCGCGGTGCGGCGTTCGGGGTGAGCCTGGTCATGGTCACCACGTTGATCGGCGGCGGCTCCGTGGCCGCGTTGGCCGGGTGCGAGGACTCCCTGAACCCCACGCCGCTCGCGGCGACCCTGGTGCTCGGGGAGGATGCCGCCCAGGGGCAGGCTGACCGCGACGAGCAGGTCTGGCTCGATGAGCAGGACCGGGTCGTGGACGCTGCGCAGTCGGTGGCGGTGCGCGGGCAGGTCCTGCGGACCGAGCAGGAGGTGCGCTCAGACCTGGCGGCACGTGTCGCCGCCGTCGAGTCCTCCGTCATGCAGGCCTCCGCCGCCGCAGACACCCCCGTCCCGCTGGCCCCAGCCTCCCAGGCAGCGATCGTGGACGCCGTAGAGGTCGTGACCCCCGTGCAGGTGATCCCGGCCGACCCTGGGCCCCTGCACGACCAGGAACGCCTGGTGCAGGTCGCCGAGCAGGTCGTGGTCGCCTCGGTGGCCGTGGACGAGCTGCCGATCGAGGACGCGACCGCCGTCGTCGCCTCCATCGAGCTCGCCGAGACCGAACGGCTGGGCGCCGAGGTCGAGCTGCAACGCCTGGCCGAGGAGGAAGCGGCCCGGGTCGAGGCGGCACGCGTCGAAGCCGAACGGCTCCAGGCCCAGCGCGAGGCCGAGGCCAAGGCCAGGAAGGGCGCGTCCGCCACCACGTCGGCCACGACCGCCCTCCCCACCATCTCGGGCGCCAACGGTCGCCTGAGCCCGAGCCAGCTGTGCCCGATCAGCTGGGCGCCGAGCTCGCAGATGGCCTGCGCCGCCAGCCAGAGCCTGGACTCGCTCAACGCAGCGTTCGTCGGCGCGTTCGGGCGCAACCTGACGATCTCCGGCGGGTACCGCTCCTTCTCCGAGCAGGTCTCGACCAAGGCCAGCCGCGGCAAGTGGGCGGCGACCCCCGGCACCTCGAACCACGGCTGGGGCCTGGCCGTGGATCTCGGCGGCGGCATCAACTCCTTCTCGTCCCCCGAGTACCGGTGGATGAAGGCGAACGCCGCCCGGTTCGGGTTCGTCCACCCGGCGTGGGCCGAGCCCGGCGGGTCCCTGCCCGAGCCGTGGCACTGGGAGTTCGTGGGCTGAGGTCGCCCGTTCGCCCTGGGACTTACCTGGAGCAGCGCCCCACTCTGAGGTCATGACGACCACGGCGAGCGCACCGATCGAGACCTTCACCGCACACTGGTGCCCGCAGGACGAGAAGATCGTCGAGCCGGTCGTCGTGTACGAGTGCTCGCGCTGCGGTGAGCGGTCCGACGAGCGCCGCTGCCCGACCGACAACATCTTCGCCGCTCGCGTCGAGTCCCCCGGCTGCCCCGAGTGCTTCGACGACGTCGAGGAGATCGAGGCCGTCACCGATCACGACGGGGAGACCGTCCGCGTCGAGGACTACGACCCGCAGGGCGCCTCCCTCGTCGAGCGCGACGCTGAGGCTCGCGCCCAGGCGTCCGCCGCCCAGGCTGAGCGGGTCGCTGAGAAGACCCGCGAGCTGGACGGGCGCGCGGTGACCAAGGCGTGGAGCGAGGTCCGCCCCGGCGACCAGATCCTCGTCCCGTCCAACATCGGCTCCCTGCCGCCCGACGAACTGGGCGTCTACGCGGTCGAGGTCGCAGGTCCCGGCGCTCTGGGCGTCGAACCCGGGTCCGTGATCGCGTTGCTCGACCGGTACGGGCTGCGCGTCGAGGTGCACGCACCCGACGACCAGGCGCGCGTCATGATCGAGCCGATGGACCCCCAGAACCCCGAGCTGTCCCCCGTCTCCGAGCGCATCACCGTCGGCCCCGCCGTGGTGCACGGCTCCTCCGGGCACCGGCACATCATGCTGCGCCTGGGCAAGGGTGAGCGCACGACGTACGGCCGCGCCCCGGTCGCCGTCCTGTACGGCTCGTCCTCCCCCACCTCCAACGGGATGGGGAACCTGGGCGCCTTCATCGACCCCCGCGAGGCTCGCGCCTACGCGGACGCTGCCCGCGTCGCGGCCGAGCACCTGGCCCTCGACGGCGGTCGCCGCGACTACGACGACGACGTCAGCACGGAGGTCTCCGACGAGGCGTACATGACCGCCAACCTCTCGCGCTGGGTGCGGTTCGCCCTCGGGACCGACATGGACCAGAACACCACCCAGATCATCCTGGAGCAGGAGAAGGGGCGCGGCTCGTACTCGGCCTGCATCAAGGACAAGGCGGCGATGCTCGCGCTCGTCGACCTGGCCGAGCAAGCCGCAACCTGGCTCGAAGAGCAGGTCGGGGTCCGAGCCTGATGCGCTGCGCCGAGTGCAAGAAGCGGACCGAGCACCTGGTCCGCGTGGCCAAGTTCGGCGGCGGAAGCTACAAACGTCCCGGCCGCTGGTACGACCGGAGCATCTGCGAGGACTGCCTCGACGACGGGCTCCGGTTCGCCGACACCGAGATCGAGCGCATCGGGCGCGAGCCGAACCGCTTCGCCGGCATGAGCGTGTCGAGCCTGCGCAGGGCCAAGGCGACGCTCCTGGCCCGCCAGAGGCCCAACGAGCCGACCGACGGAGCCTCGCGGGCTCCCTGACGCTCTCGGGCGCCTGCGCGCATAGGTGCAGGCATGGCCCGAACCACGCGCAAGCGAGCGACCCTGCGGTCCGTCCCGTCGATGTACGACCCGGACGTCGACTCGGCGCTGACGCACACCGCGGACCTGTTCGGGATCTGCCCCACCTGCTCGGCACGTGCCGGGAGCACCGTGCACTGGCCGTGCCCCAAGTCGCTGACCCTCGCCGGGCACGAGCCCGCCCCCGAGCCGCCGACCGCCGCCTGACCCTTGTGCGAGCGCCCGGTCGTCCGGGGCCGCACTGAACCCGTCGGGGACTTTCCTCGCGACCCGCCCCACGAGCCGGGCGCAACGACCTCGGGCTGGCCGAGGTCGGCCGTGACGGAAGGCTCCGATCGTGACCACTACCTCAGTCATCGACCCCCGCGAAGTGCTGACCCTGATCCCGTACCAGCTCGGGTTCGCCCCCGACCACTCGATGGTCGTGATGTCGCTGACCAGCGACGAGAGCGGTCGCACGAGCTCGGGCACGATCCGCCGCATCGACCTGCCCCCGACCGTGGACCTGGTGTCCCTGGCGGGCTGGGCCGCGACCGAGACCGAGCAGGCTGACGGAGTCCTGGCCGTGATCTACCTCGACGACACCGCTCGGGCGGAGCAGGCTGCCCAGATGCTGCGCCTGCGCCTGGACAACCTGCGGGCCGTGCTCGTGGTCACCGCCGACGGCTGGTTCGACGCCGAGGCCGACGTCTCGGACATCAAGCCTCTGCCGCAGGACGCCACCACCCGCATCGGTGCGGCCATGATCCTGCGCGAGGAGTTCTACGCCCCGACTCGCGAGACGATGATGGGCCAGCCCGAGATCGACTGACCCAGCCCGCGGGCGCCGCCTCTGCTGCGACCGCCCACGACGCCAGCCACCACGACGCGGATCACCGCCGGGCTTCACGCACCGGTCGTGGTCCGCGTCGTCTCGCGTTGCGCCACCGCCAGGGCCCGCGCGGCCCCGCGCAGTTCCTCGCGCCACGCCTGGGCCAGGTCGTCGTTCATCGCCGAGTAGTCGTACCCGCCGTAGTCGCCTTCCCCGGGCCGGTCGCCGGCGTTGACCCCGAAGTAGTCCTCGATCTCGACCAGGGAGTTCGCGACGGCCTCCTCCTGGCTGGCCAGGTCCGGGTCGTCCTCGAAGCGCCGCGCGAGCTCGTAGGCCTGCTCGACCTTGCCCCAGTGCTCGCCGAACGCCTGCTCCTCGACGTCGGGCGCCAGCGCGCGCACCTGCTCGCGGGCCTGGGCCTTCCACTCCTGACCGGGTGCGGCGAGCTCGACGGCCTCCACGAGGTCCTCGATGTCACGTCCGGCGCGGTCCTCGGGCGAGAGCTCGAACGTCGCGTACCGCCCCACGTTCGACCCGCCGAGGGAGTTCAGTCCCCCGGGCGCCTCGTCGACGGGCTTGGTCGCGAACTTGCCGTCGCTGGTGCGCGGGTGGTCGGCCTCGGTGTAGTCCATACCCGTGTGTTGACGGGGACCGCCCGGTGGGGCGCTGACCTGGCCGGTTGCCCGGTGCGCGCGGGCCATCGCGTTTTCGGACCTGGTGTCAGGGGGGCAGCAGCAAGGCTCCGACAATGTAGGTTATGCGACCCAGAATCCGGGCAGCCCCATCTCGTGCCGGTCGGGCGATCTCGGGGGCCGCGGAGCCCACGGGTCCGCTACGTTGAGCGCCATGGACGACGAACCGGCCCTGCGACTGTCCCCTGCCTGCCGTCACGACGTACCGGAGATCGCGGCGCTCGCTCGCGACCGGCTTCCGGAGATGACCCACCTGCACGATCCGGCGTGGCACCTCACCTCCCAACGCTTCGGCCAGGGCAACTTCCCTCGCGACCAGCTCTTCCTGGTCTTGCACGCGGTGCTCGACGACGGCCGCGAGGAGCTGGTCGGGTTCGTGTGGGTCGACCCGGCGATGGCGACGGACCACGGCGTCGAGGAGCCGTGGTGGTGCATCAACGCGCTGGCCGTCGCCGAGCCCTACGCACACCAGGGGCTCGGGGCGAGCTTGGTGGCGTCCGTCGAGAAGCGGGCCCGCGACGTGGGGGTCGTCTCGCTGTACGGCCAGTCCTACGAGGCCTCCGCCGACTTCTGGCGCAAGTGCGGCTACTCCCTGACTGGCCTCGGCGGGGTGATCGCCTCCCAGGGGCCGGTGCCGGTGCCCGGCCGGGAGCCCAACGTGGTCGCCCTGAACGCCGAGCCGCACCTGCACTACTTCGTGAAGCAGGTCCCCGAGTCGCAGGGAGTGCGCCTGATGCGCGCGCAGTACGAGTCGTAGCCGCCGGGCACCTTGTCCCGGTTCGCTCCGAAACGGCGCGTCGAGCCTGGTGTCGGCCGCCGAGGCGCGATTCATGCCGGGTGGGAGGCGGTGGCTAGATTCGAGGTGTGGACCCCCAGGACGGCGCACTGATCGCCCACCCCAGCGCGCACCGGCCGGTCGAGACGATGGCCGTGAGCCCCGAGGCGATCGTCTACGCCCAGGGGGCCTTGGCGCCGAGCACGTGGGCCGCGTACACCGCGGACTGGGCGCGCTTCACCCGCTGGTGCCAGGACCAGGGCGTGGACCCGCTGCCGGTCGGTCCGGCCGTGCTGGTGGAGTACATCGCCTCGCACGCCAAGCTCGTCGACGTCGACGGGCGCCCGACGTACTCCCCCGCCACGATCAGCCGCTGGATCTCCTCGATCAACGCCGTGCACGCTCGCGAGGGCATGGCTGCCCCCGGTGCCCACCCGCAGGTGAAGGTCGTCCTGGCCGGGGTCCGGCGTCTGTCGGGTGCGGCCCGCCCGACCCGGCGCGTGGCACCCCTGATGCGTGACGACCTGGCCCACGTGCTCCAGGTGGCGCGCGAGGGCACCTACCCGGGCGGGGTCCACGCCGCCCGCGACGCGTGCCTGCTGCTCTTCGGCTTCGTCGGGGCGTTCCGACGCGAGGAGCTGTCCCGGCTGCGGGTTGCTGACGTCACGCGCCACCGCGACGACGGGCTGCACGTCAAGGTCCGCCGGTCCAAGACGGACCAGGAGAGCCGCGGTGCGGTCAAGGCGCTGCCGTACGGCCAGCGGCCCATCACGTGCGCTCCGTGCGCGTTCGCCCGCTGGGTTCACGTGCTCGGCGCCGGGCAGGACCGCGCGCAAGTCATGGCCGCGGTGTTCGAGGTCGCGGGCGAGGCGGGGCATGTGTGCCGCGCACCGGAGTTCGAGGCGCACTCGCTCGACGGCGACCGGCCCCTGTTCCCCGTCGTGCACCGGTCGGGCCGGGTGCAGCCGGACGCCATGGGCGGGCACGGCGTGAACCTGGTGGTCAAGCGTCGGACCATGGCCGCGGGGCTGGACGCCTCCCGGTTCGGGGGCCACTCGATGCGGGCGGGCTTCGTGACGCAGGCGGTCCGTGCAGGCGCGTCCTCGCTGGAGGTCATGCGCCAGACCCAGCACACGAACCCGGCGACCGTCGCGGTGTACTCACGCGACAACGACCCCCTGGCCGGCAACGCCGTGACCAGGCTCGGGCTGTGACTCGGGCCGACCCCGGAGCTTGGGCGCTGTTCGTGGACTGGTGCACCGCGACCGGGCGCCGTCCGCTCCCGGCCCGGCCCGCGGACATCTCGGCCTTCCTCACCCAGGTCCCCTCCGCGCCGAGCACGACGCTGGGCCGGGTGCGCGCGATCCGCGCGGAGCACGAGCGTGCCGGGCTGGTCCCACCACTACCTGCGACCCACGACGTCCCGCTGCCGGGCCCCTCGCGGGCGGGGTCCGGGTGGCTGGACCCGGCCGAGGCCATCGCGCGCTGCTCACCCGGTTCGATCCGGGACCGCCGTGATGCGGTGATCGTGATGGCGCACCAGATGCTCGGGCTGACCGCCCGCCAGGTCGCCTCGGCGCGCACGACCTCGGTTGCGTGGGAGGTGGCCGGGGTGCTCCTGACGTCCGGGCAGGACGTGTGCCCCCGGTGCGTGCTCGCGCGCTGGCTGGTCGTCCACCGCGAGCTCGTCCCGCACGGTTCGCGGGGTGGGGCGCAGCACGTGGTGCGTCACGCCGGCGAGGGGCACGTGTGCCAGGGACCGGTGCCCGCCGTCGAGCCGGGCGCCCCGCTCCTGGTCGCCCTGGACCGTCACGGACTGCCGGGCCAGGTCCCGATCTCGGCTCGCACGGTGGCCCGCGTGTGCGCCGCCCGGATGTCCTTGGACGCACTGGCCGCGCGCACCCGGCCCCTGGTCCCGTTCGACCGCGAGCAGGTGGGGCGCGAGCTCGACGAGCTGCTCGCCAGGCTTGACGAGGCGGTCGCGCTCATGGAGGTTCTGTCCAGCACTCCCGAAACGCGCTGAAGGCTTGGCGCGACGCATGTCGATGTGGGCGACGATGTGGGTAGCGATGTGGGTACAGAGTTGAGTCTGGATGTATCCACGTGCACGATTGCGAGATGAGACCTCCCAGAAGCGGCGGAAAATCGCCGATTCTCGGCCGAGAACGACCGTGTGCGTACCCAATCGGGTGGGAGTTCGAATCCCACCCGGGGCACCTCTACGTCAGGCACCTGACCTGCGGAAACACTCCGTTTGCCCCCTCTCAGAGGGGCCAAATGTGACAACCGATGTGACTACCGTTTCAAGTAGCCATCCAGATGCACCCCGAAACGGCCAGGTGCTGTACGACACATCGCCGCACAGGCGGTGGGCATGAGCACACAGAGCCAGGCACCTGAGACCGCCACCGAGTCCCGCGCCACCCCCCCGACGGGCTGCGCGCGAGCCCGGCGAGCCCGTTTCCCAGGACGGTAGCGTGCTCTCGAACAACCGTGACCTACCGGGCAGTGACGTTCGAGCAGGGTGAGTGAGGAATCAGGTGGCAGCAGGGACGCTGGTCGACGGGCATCAGGTCCGCGTGGACTTCTCACGATTCGAGCTGTCGGAACCTGGCACGTTCGACGGGTCGGAGTACCGCCATCATGTCGGGGGCCTGGCGCTGTGTGCGCCCACTGGCGTGGCGATCTTGACCGGCATCAACTGCGGGGTCGTCACCGTTGACGTGGAGGCTCACGACTGCGTCCCGGACGCCCCTGAGCCGCACTGGGAGGACTGCGTCGAGGTCAGCCTGGAAGCCGCCGACCTGACGCTCTCGGGCCCCATGGACGAGAACACTGTGGACCTGCCATCCCTCGTCGGCCCGTCACGGCTACGGATCCTTGCCCGCGGCCGGGGGCACAACCGCGATGGCGTCGACGTCGAACCGCACGAGCAGTACCTCGTGCAGCTGTGGCCGGCGCAGATCCGCGCTGCGACGACGATCCGCACGACCAGCTCGGCAGCGACCAGCTGGGACCTGTCCTTGCGGCGCCAGACCCCGAGGGCTCACCCGGGCGTCGAGGTTTCCTTCCCGTCCCGATCGATCACCGACGACAGCGAGATCGCGCGCAACCTCAGGCAGCAGATCGAACGCCACGCGCGCTGATCGGCGCCACCATGGTGCGTCGACCGGCCAGGCGCGGTCTCAGTTTCCGTTCGTGAAGCGCGGGCCCTCCACGCTGGCGGGCTCCGACGCGCCCCGCTCGAACCAGTCCAGCGCGAGCGCGACGACTGCGTCTGGCGCATCGTCCGTGACGAAGTGGGCTGCGTCATCGATGAAGGCGAGCTCGAACCTGTCGGCGCGCCGTTCGTGGTCCCGGCAGATGCGCCGGACGGTCGGCTCGGCGAACGGTCCGTCTCGACGGCCGAAGGCGGTCAGGGTCGGCGGCTGCAGCCGCATCCGCTTGTACACGCCACGCACGAGGCGCATCGACACCGGGATGACCATGCCGCGGTACAGCGCCGTGACCGCTCGCTCGACCTCACGTCGCTCGTGCGCGCGCAGGTACGCCTCGATCGCGTCCTCCGTCAACGGCCGGGCCACGTACCGCGGGCTGAAGAGGTAGCGCAGCGACCGGCCCGTGCGATGCATCAGCAGCGCGGGCATGTGCGCGAACGCTGGCACCACCTTCGGGGTGAACTCCATGAACCCCGGAGGGACGGCGAGCTGCAGCATCGTGCGCACCCGCTCCGGGCTGCGGTAGGAGAGCTGCATGCCCGAGATGGCACCCATGTCGTGGCAGACGAAGTGCGCCCGGGCGACCCCGAGAGCATCGAGCACGGCGACGACGTCGTCGAGCTGCGACTCCGGCCCGAAGCGCGGATCCGCCGCTTCGGTCCAGCCCGACCCCCGCAGATCCGGGCAGATCACCCGGTAGCCGTGCGCAGCGATCGTCGGCGCGATGAGGCGCCACTGCCACCAGTGCTCCGGAAAGCCGTGCAGCATCACGACCGCGTCACCGGCACCGATCGAGGCGACGTGCGTGCGCAGGCCCGTCGTCTGGACCATCGCGTGCTCGAACCCTGCCGCCTCAGGAAGCGGTGGAGACCAGATGTCCTCGGCCGTCGTGTCCTGAGTACCCGGCGTGTCCATGAGGAGCCTCCTCCACCACCTCGACCCACTATGGTCGTAGTTCCATTGTGGATCGTCGGCCACTAGATTCATAGTCCTCTAGGCTGGGAATCATGAACGAGACGCGGCGACGGGCCCTTGATGCCGCGGTGCGGCTCGTCGGCACCGACGGCGTACGAGCCCTGACGCACGGCCGAGTCGATGCGGCAGCCGGGCTCCCGCCGGGGTCGACGTCGAATCACTTCCGCACCCGCGCCGCCCTGGTCGCCGGAGTCATCGAGTGGATCGCGGAGAGCGAGCGCCAGGACGGCGGCGCCCCCGAAGAGATCCGGACGGCAGAGGATCTCTCTCGGATGCTCGTTCGGCTGATCGAGGTGCAGTCCGGACCACTGGCGGCGCGCACCCGCGCCCGATACGCACTGTTCCTCGACGCGCTCGACGAGGACGCCATCACCCCTCTGCTGCACCAGCGCGCAGTCTTCGAGGACTGGGTACGCCAGCTCCTGGTGAGGATCGGCGGGCCAAGGGCCGAGGCCGGAACCCTGCTCCTGATGGCGTCCTGCGACGGCCTGCTCCTTCACCGGATCACCGTCGATCCCGACGCGCCCATCACCTCGTCCGTCACCGCTGCGGTAGAGACGGCGCTGCGACCGGTAGGCCACTGACCGACTACTGACGGGACCCTGCGGGCGGCCAGAACCGATCGGTGCCGGCACGACCGCGGCGCCCGTCGGCTCTACTGCATCCAGGCATGCGCGCGACCGAGGAAGGACGGGACTTCACCGCGACCGCTTGGCACAGTATTTCCACGGCGGGCCGTGTCCCCCGCCTGCCCGTCGCCCAGACGTCGCCGTCGGCGCGTTCCCGACGCTGGGCAGCGCAGCTCGCCCCGTCGTCTCGAACGAACCGGACGAGCGCGACGGCGGGCCTCCCCCGGCAGCGGCCGGCTCAGTCGAAGACCGGGGCCAGGACCGCGACGAGCCACCACCCGACGAGCACGACGAGCGGCCCACCGGCCACGGTCAGGACGACCATTCGACGACGACTTCTCGGGGCCAGGCCGATGCTCGCCACCACCAGAGCGACGACGGCCCAGCTCGCAAGGATCCAGCTGTGCACCAGGAGGATCAGGCACCCGGTGGCGAGAACGAGCGATGCTGCCACGGCCGCCAGGAGGCTGCCGTCGTCCGGCTCGTCCGCCGGCGGAACGGGATGCGGCAAGCTCATGGTGCTCCTCGTGGTGCGGTCGACGAGAACGCGTCGAACCATGGCGTGAGTCTCCCACGGGGCGCCACGCCGGTCGAGACCTGCGCCTGTACCGCACGTGCGGTACGTGGCCGAACAGGATCGCGACCTCCGGCCGAGGTGCGCGACCGCCGGACGCGGCATCGTCGAAGGTGATCGGCACGAGGCGGTGCCGACCACCGAGCAGAGATCCCACCGAAGGAGCCGCCGCACCATGACCATCGCCCTCCGCCGCCGTCCGGCAGCGCCCCCGCCGCGTAGTCGAAGATGTAGAACGTCGAGCCGTCGGCGTTCGTGCTCACGGCGAACGCCTGGAACGACTGCTCCACGAGCGGTGTCATGGTGAAGATCCACTTGATCAGCGGCAAGAGCGCCAGCTGGAGCACGGTCATGCCGGTGCTCAGGAGCGAGAAGACGACGAACTGCGCGACGGCCGGACGCCTCTCCGAGAAGTCGTTCCACGACCTGAGCACGCGCGTCTCCCTGATGCCGTTCGGTCTGTCCACCTGCGTGTCTCCTTCGACTGTCCACGAGCTGTCGCGGGGACGAGGCCGCTCGCCCTCACCCTCGGTGCGGGCACGGCGTGGACGACGTCCCGGGTCGCGACCACCTCCGCGCGGGGCTGCGACGCCCGACGACGGTGGGTGGCGCCCGAGGGCGACTGGTAACGAACTCATCACAGCCCACGCTCGACGGGGCACCGAGCCGCTTTGCATAACCTGTCGGTTCTGGCGCACAAACTGTCGCCCCACGGAGCGGGTCGAGCAGAGCGGGGCGCACGGCCGCGCGACGACAGCACTGGTGGGGACGGCGGCAGGGTTCGCTGCCTGGACACGGGCCAGGCAGCCGCCGCGGGAGTTCGCGCTCAACCGACAGCGGCGTCTTCCGGGGACCCCCTGCTCCCCCGGAAGCGCCGCGCGGGCGCGCTCGGACGGGACGCACGACCCCCAAGGCCTCGACCGTCTCGAGCGACGACACCCGTACTCTACTGACGGCAAAGTGGCGCCGAGGTCGAAGTGCCGCCAGATGAGAGAGCTCTCATGTGAACTGCACCACATCGTCACGGACCGCGTCCCCGCTCCTCGTCCGCACCCCACGTGCGTCCCCCCAGCCCAGGACCGTGCGACGCCCGGCCGCCTGCGGCGAGCCGTCGCCGTCGGGCCGGAGGAATCTCTCGCTGCGCAATGCCACCAGCACCCGCTCGGTCCTGGGACAATCAAGAGGTGACGACACACGAGAACCCGCCGGGCGAGCGGCTCAGCCGCGCCTTTCAGCACCGACTCAACGAGCTCTTCGCGACCCGACAGCGTGCCGGACGCGGCGCGACCAACCGCGAGGTCGCAAGCTGGATGACCGAGCACGGCTACGCCGTCAAGGAGGCCTACCTCAGCGCGCTCCGCGGCGGGCACCGCACCTCGCCCTCGCTGCGCATCATCGAGGGCCTCGCGGCGTACTTCGGTGTCGAGCCCAAGGACCTCCTCGACACCGGCGAGGACCCCAAGAAGGAGCTGCGGCTCGCTCTCAACGACCACGGCGTCGAGGCCTTCGCGCTGCGCGCCGAGGGGCTGTCCGCGGAGAACGTCCGCGCCGTGACCCAGCTCCTGGACCAGATGCGCCGGATGCAGTCGCTCCCGGCCGTCGATCCCGTCGACGAGTCGTGAACGACCATCGCACCCGCCTGACCGCGGCAGGACTCGACCGAGCCCGCAGCATCGACGACGCCCGGCGCATCATCGCAGCCCTGCGCGAGCGACCCATCGACGTCGTCGACGGCCCGCTCGGCGAGGGGATCTCGGGGATGTGGCTCAGCATGCCCGACGGCGAGAAGATCATCGTCAACTCCGAGGCGACGCTCTCCGAGCGCCACCGGCACCACATCATCGCGCACGAGCTGGTCCACATCCTCGACGCGTGCGACGACCCGGACGCCCCGGCTCCCGGGCCCCAGCGCCGCAACCGGTACGAGGACCCGGTCGAGCACCGCGCCGAGTCGATCGCGAGCGAGCTCATGATGTCGATCGAGGCCACGGGCGGCGTCGCCCACCGCCTCGCCGGCATGGAGCGGTACCGGTGACCCTGGTCGCCTGCGCGCTCTTCGCCGGGGCCGCGCTCTGGACGGCCCTGCGCCACCGCTCGCAGCACCGCGGGGACTACGCCCTGACCTGGGGGCTCGCGCTCGTGGCCGCGGCCTCGGCGCTGCGCATCGCCCAGGTCGAGTCGTTCCTGCTCGAGCACGCGCCCGCGGGCGCCCACGAGCTCGCCAAGCACGCGCTGCTCGTCGCCGGCTGCCTGTGCATCGCCGCGTGGGTCCAGGGCACCCAGGGGCGTCGGCCTCGTCCGGCGTACCTCGCCACGGGGATCGTCGGTGTCGTCGGCGTGCTCGTTCTCGTCTACGCGCTCAACGGCCCGTGGGAGCGGCAGGACTTCGACCTGCAGACCGGCGGCAAGCCCTGGATGGCCCTGTACTGGGCCGCGTACTACGGGGCGTTCCTCTGGGCCACCGCGACGTTCGGCGTCTCGACCGTCCGGAACAGGCAGGACCGTCCTCGCAGCGACCGCTGGGGCATGGACCTCGCGGCCGCGGGCGCGTTCGTGGGCGTCCTGTGGGCGCTGCTGAGCGCCGTCAACATCGTCCTGCAGGAGCCGGGGGCGATCGAGCAGTACCGGGTGCTCGGCATCCGGACGCGGTACCTGATCGCGGCGTCGAGCATCCTGCTCACGCTCGGGATCATGGGCCACCTGCTCTCGGCCGCGCGGACCCGGCGACGACGACAGGCCGACCTGGGCGCCCTGCACGCCCACCTGGTCGACGCCGTCGCGGAGTCCCGCCTTCCGGCAGTGCGCCCCGAGGTCGCCGAGTACCACCGGACCATCGAGATCATGGACGCGCTCGCGACCCTGGCCAGGTACTCGGCCCCGCGCGACGCCGCGCAGGTCCGGTCGCTGGTCGGCGAGGCCCCCGAGCCCGTGCTGCGGGCACTGCAGATCGACGTCGCCGCGACCCGGCGCGGCATGGACGAGCGACCGGACGTCCCCGCGGACTGGAGCGCCTGGGCCGAGGACGACCACGCCCTGCGTCACCTGGGCAGGGCGTTCCGCGAGCAGACGAGCGAGAAGCGCGCGATAGTGCTCGCGGGCGTCCTCGGCCCCGAGCAGGAGCTGCGATGACGCCGCCGACCGAAGCCTCCGTCGCCACCCCACCCCGCTGGGCCGTCGTCGTGACGGAGGTCCTCGCGCCGGGCTACACGGTCGCGGCGCTCGTCCTGGCCGCGGCCCTGTACGCGTCGCCCGGTCTCGGCGGCGCGCCCTACGTCGTGCTCGCGGTCCTGCTCTGCGGCGGGCTGCCCTACCTGTTCGTCCACGGGCTCGCGCGGGCCCAGGTCCTGGAGTCCCGTCACGTGCGCCCGAGGGCCCAGCGCCTCGTGGTCTTCGCGGGGCTCGTCGTCATCGAGGTCTCGGCGATCCTCGTCCTGCACCTCGTCGGGGCCCCGCCCCTGCTCCCCCGGCTCCTCGCGGCCTACCTCGCGGGGATCGTGGCGATCGCCCTGGTCACGCCGTTCGTGCGCGCATCGGTGCACACGGCCGTGTTCTCGGTCGCTGCCGGCGTCTCGACGGCCCTGTCGTGGTGGCTCGCGGCCGGGCTCCTGGCCGTTGCCGTCGTCGTCGGGCTCTCCCGCCTCGCGGTGCACGACCACTCTCGCCGCGAGGTCGTGACGGGTCTCGTGCTCGGAGCCCTGGTGGGGGCCGTGGCCGCCGCAGCCCTCCTCGGCTGACCGCGCGCGCACGGCGAGCGCTCCCCCTAGGCTCGGAGCGACCGGCCAGCACCACACAGGGGGTAACCGTCCATGGGCACGTTGTCGCAAGGGCTCGTCGGGGCCTGGGAGCTCGTCTCGTTCCACGTCGCGCTGCCCGACGGCTCGCGTGCCCACCCGCTCGGGCCTGACGCCGAGGGCTACATCCTGTACACCGCGGACGGCTTCATGTCGGCCGACCTCATGCAGCGCGGCCGGGCGCCCTACGCCTCGGGAGACGTCCAGCGCGGGACCCCCGAGGAGATGACGGCCGCGGCCTCCGGCTACGTCGCGTACTCGGGTCCGTACTCGGTCGACGAGGCCGCGCGCACGGTCCACCACCACGTCCGTGTCTCGCTCTTCCCCAACTGGCTCGGCGACACCCAGCTGCGCTTCGCCCGCCTCGACGGCGACGCGCTCGTCCTGTCCTCCCCGCCGCTCCTCGTCAGCGGGACGCAGGCCGTACCCGAGCTCCACTGGCGGCGCGCCCGGCGTCCCTGAACCTCCCGGCCGGGCCGGGCGCCCGCCCTCGCGGGCCCCCGCACCTCTTGACCTCCCCCGCCCTGCGCGCGATCCTCGATCCATGCCGACGACGCCCCTCGCCCTGCCGCTGCCCGCCGCGACCACGCGACCAGCGGGCAGGCAGCAGGAGCTCCGGCCCCGGCGACCGCACCCGGCGCCATGACGGGCGCGCTGGTCGCCGGGCTCGTCGCGGGCTATGCGATCGCCATCCCGGTGGGCGCGATCGCCGTCTACCTCGTGACGCTCACCGCGCGCACCCGGTTCGCGGTCGGCGCTGCCGCGGGCCTCGGCACCGCGACGGCCGACGGCATCTACGCGACGGTCGCGGTCGTCGCGGGGGCGGTCGTCGCCCCGCTCGTCGCTGCCGTCCGCACGCCGCTCACCTGGGCCTCGGTCGCGGTCCTCGCCTTCCTCGCGTGGCGCACGTTCCGGCCTGCGCTCCAGCGCGTCCTGCCCGACGGCGCCACGCCCCGTCCGGCGACCAGCGGCACCACCCCCGTGCGCGCCTACGCGACGTTGCTCGGCCTCACCCTGGTCAACCCTGCGACCGTCATCTACTTCGCGGTGCTCGTGGCCGGTGGCGCCCTGAGCCCTGACGCGACGGGTGCCGAACGAGCGGTCTTCGTGCTCGCGGCGTTCGTCGCGTCCGCGAGCTGGCAGATGCTCGTCGCCGGTGGTGGCGCGGTGCTCGGCCGGGCCCTGACGAACGACACCGGCCAGCGGGTCACCGCCGCCGTAGGCGGCCTCGTGATCCTCGCGCTCGCGGTGCATCTGGCGCTCGGGGCCTGACAAGGGCACCACGGTGCCCCGAGGTGGTCACCCGGCGAGAACGGTGCCTCGCCCGAACGTCATGACCGCCGCCCTGAAGTAGTCCTCGGCGCGCTCGCGCGCCTCGGGCCGGGAAGACCGCTCCCCGGGGCTGCCCGATCCGTCGTGCGCGAGCTCGAGCTCCTCCGTCACGAACCGGCCGATCACGGCGCCGGCCGCCCCTGTCCCCATCTCGCGGGTCACGGCCTTGAGCGCGACGAGCTCCCCGACAGCGTCCTGCAAGGCCGTCGAGGTCTCTCCCTGCGCAAGCAGGGTGCGCAGGTCGAGCGGCGGACTGCTTACGTCCGGGTGGGCACGCAGCCAGCGCAGCACCGCGGCAGGCCTCAGCGCGTAGAAGACCTTCTTGAGCGAGACCTCGCCCCCCGCCCACCGGTCGCGCTGGGCACGGCCCAGGTGCACGTAGTGCCGGACCAGGGCGTCACGGTCGACCACGTCGGAGGCGAGCGCCCGCAGACCGTCCCGGAAGACCTCGTCACCGCGGTACACGATCCCCGACTCCAACCACTCGACGATGGTCGCGTTCCCCTTCACCAGGAGCTGCACCGCCTTGACGAGGTCCCACCCCACCCGTTGACGTCGAGGACGTCGTCGAGCGGGGTCTCCAGGACGTCGCGGCGCGGCCACGGCCCGAGGTAGTCCTCGGGAGCGCGGACGTAGACGAACTGGCAGTCGTAGTCGCTGTCCGGCGAGGGGAAGCCCCACGCCCGGCTCCCGCTCTCGACCGCCCACGGGATCGCCACGTGCTCGGTCACCACGAGGGTCTCGAGGCGGTCGTCGATCGAGGCGACCACCGCGGGGTCGAGGGACGAGGGAAGGGTGCGCATCCGGGGATGCTAGCCGCTGCGCAGACCAGGTCCCCAGGTAATTCTCGGGCTTCCGCGGTGGAACCTCGCCCAGGCGCCGGCAGCCCTACCCCAACGACGAGGCCCCGGTGGCCGGTCGCGCGAGGAGCGCGGCCGGCCACCGGGGCCTTCGTCGAGCGGTCAGCGCGGATCAGACGTCCGTGCTGTCACCGATCCGGTGCACGAGGATCGAGTTCGTCGTGCCGGGCTGGCCCACCGGGGCGCCCGAGACGACGACCACGAGGTCACCGACCTCGGCGAGGCCGTTGGCCTGGAGGGTCGTGTCGACCTGACCGACCATCGCGTCGGTGTTCGCGACCTCGGGCACCTGGTACGACTGGGTGCCCCACGTGAGCGACAGGACGTTGCGCACGTGCTCGCGCGGCGTGAACGCGAGCAGCGGGATCGACGAGCGCAGACGCGACATGCGTCGCGCCGAGTCGCCCGACTGCGTGAAGGTCGCGAGGTACTTCGCACCCAGGACCTCACCGATCTCGGCTGCGGCACGCGTGATGGCGCCACCACGCGTGTGCGGGGTCGAGCCGAGCGGTGCCATGCGCTCACGGCCCGCTTCCTCGGTCGCCTCGATGATGCGGGCCATGGTCTGGACCGTCAGGATCGGGAAGTCGCCCACGCTCGTCTCGCCCGAGAGCATGACGGCGTCGGCCCCGTCGAGGACCGCGTTCGCGCAGTCCGACGCCTCGGCGCGCGTGGGGCGCGGCGAGTTCGTCATGGACTCGAGCACCTGCGTCGCGACGATGACCGGCTTGGCGTTGCGACGAGCGAGCTCGACGATGCGCTTCTGCACGAGCGGGACCTGCTCGAGCGGGAGCTCGACCGCGAGGTCACCACGGGCGACCATGACGCCGTCGAACGCGTCGATGATCTCCGCGAGGTTCTCGACGGCCTGCGGCTTCTCGATCTTGGCGATGACGGGGACCGAGCGGCCCTCCTCGTCCATGATCGACTTCACGTCGTCGAAGTCGGCCGCGGAACGGACGAACGACAGCGCGATGATGTCCGCACCGAGGCGAAGTGCCCAGCGCAGGTCGTCGCGGTCCTTCTCGGACAGTGCCGGCACGGAGACCGCGACACCCGGCAGGTTCAGACCCTTGTTGTTGGAGACCGGTCCGGCCACCTCGACACGGGTGACGACCCGGGGGCCCTCGACCGCGGTGACGCGGACGAGCACCTTGCCGTCGTCGATCAGGATCGGGTCGCCGACGCGCGCGTCCCCGGGAAGACCCTTGTGGGTCGTGGAGACGAGCTCCTTGGTGCCCACGACGTCCTCGGTCGTGATGGTGAAGATGTCGCCCTCGTTGAGCCAGTGCTTCTCGTCGCCGCCGAAGCGACCCAGGCGGATCTTGGGCCCCTGGAGGTCGACGAGCACGGCCACGGAACGGCCCGACGCCGCTGCGGCCTCGCGCACGCCGTGGTAGACGGCCTCGTGCTCCTCGGCACTGCCGTGGCTGCGGTTGATCCGCGCCACGTCCATCCCGGCGTCGACGAGCGCCCGGAGCTGTTCCTTCGACTCGGTCGCGGGTCCGATGGTGCAAACGATCTTTGCTCTGCGCATTTCTCCAGCCTCGTTGTTCCTTCGTGTCCGGCGGAACCGGACCGCCTCGGGCCCCTGCCTGGGCCCCGTCTCCACCCCGGACGTCCTCACGGACGCCGGGGCGCGTCTCACACTCTTGTCATGCTCTCAGCGACACGGTCGAAGCGCGCACCGGGGCGGGGAGCTCGGTGCGCCCCTGCAGGTACGCGTCGGCCGACGCTGCTGCGGCCCGGCCCTCGGCGATGGCCCACACGATGAGCGACTGCCCGCGTCCCGCGTCGCCGGCGACGAACACGCCGGGGACGGTGGTCGCGAAGTCGTCGCCGCGCGCGACCAGGCCGCGCGCCGTGAGGCCGATCTCCGACTGCTCCGAGAGCGTCTGCGTCTCCGGTCCCGTGAAGCCCATGGCCACGAGCACGAGATCGGCAGGGATCTCCTTCTCGGTGCCGGCCTTCGGGACGCGCCGCCCGTCCGGGAGGTACTCGGTCTCGGCGACGCGCAGGGCACGCACCCGGCCGTCCTCGCCCGCGAGGAAGTCGACGGTCGAGGCCAGGTAGGCCCGCTCGCCACCCTCCTCGTGCGAGGAGGAGACCTCGAAGAGGATCGGGTCGGTCGGCCAGGGCTGCGTGGCCGAGCGCTCGAGCGGCGGCTTCTTGCCGATGGCGAGCGTCGTGACGCTCGCCGCCCCCTGCCGGAGCGAGGTGCCCAGGCAGTCGGAGCCGGTGTCGCCGCCACCGATGACGATCACGTTCTTGCCCGTCGCGAGGATCTGGTCCTCGACCACGCCGCCCGCGACCACCGTGTTGGCCTGGTGCAGGAACTCCATGGCGAAGTGCACGCCGGGGAGGTCGTTGCCCGGGACCTGGAGGGCGCGCGGGACCGTGGCACCGGTCGCGAGGACCACGGCGTCGAAGCGGCGCCGCAGCTCGTCCCAGGTGATGTCCACACCGATCTCGACGCCCGGACGGAAACGAGTGCCCTCGGCCTCCATCTGCGCCAGGCGGCGGTCGATGTGCAACTTCTCGAGCTTGAAGTCCGGGATGCCGAACCGCAGCAGGCCGCCGATCGCGGCGTCACGCTCGTAGACGACGACCGTGTGACCGGCGCGCGTCAGCTGCTGGGCCGCGGCCAGGCCGGCGGGCCCCGAACCGACGACCGCGACCGTCGAGCCCGTCAGACGCTGCGGCACCTGCGGCGTGACCAGCCCGCGGGCGAACGCCTCGTCGATGATCGAGACCTCGACGTTCTTGATGGTCACGGCCGGCTGGTTGATGCCGAGCACGCAGCTCGACTCGCACGGTGCCGGGCACACACGTCCCGTGAACTCCGGGAAGTTGTTGGTCTCGTGCAGCCGCTCGCTCGCCTCGGCCCACTGGTCGCGCCAGACCAGGTCGTTCCACTCGGGGATCAGGTTCCCGAGGGGGCAGCCCTGGTGGCAGAACGGGATGCCGCAGTCCATGCAGCGGCCCGCCTGCTCCTTGAGGAACGGCTGCCCCTCGACCAGGTGCTCGTGCACGTCGCGCCAGTCGCGCAGACGCACCTCGACCGGACGGTTGGGCGGGAGCTCGCGCTCCCGCACCTTCAGGAATCCACGGGGATCAGCCACGAGCCACCTCCAAGATCTGGTCCCACACGCCCGGGGCGGCGGGGTCGAGCCCGTCGAGCTCGGCCTGCGCGAGCGCCTTGCGCACACGGGCGAACTCGGCAGGCAGGATGCGCGTGAAGCGAGCACGCGCAGCGTCGAAGTCCTCGAGCAGCTCGGCTGCGACGGTCGAGCCCGTCTCCTCCAGGTGCGTACGGACCAGACCTTCGACGAGAGCCGCGTCGACGTCGTCGAGCGGGTCGAGCAGGAGCTCGCCCGTCGCGACCGCAGCGGTGTTCATGGCCGCGGGCCGCAGGTCCAGCACGTAGGCCGTCCCTCCGGACATGCCCGCGCCGAGGTTGCGGCCGGTCGGGCCGAGGATCAGCACCGAACCACCGGTCATGTACTCGAGCCCGTGGTCGCCCACTCCCTCGACGACCAACGTCGCCCCGGAGTTGCGGACCGCGAAGCGCTCGCCCACGAGCCCGCGCAGGAGGATCTGCCCGGACGTCGCGCCGTAGCCGATCACGTTGCCGGCCACGACGTTGCTCGACCCCGTGAGGACTGCCGAGCGGTCCGGACGGACGATGATGCGTCCGCCCGAGAGGCCCTTGCCCACGTAGTCGTTCGCGTCGCCGAAGAGGCGCAGCGTGATGCCGCGGGGCAGGAACGCCCCCATCGACTGGCCTGCGGACCCCGTGAGGGAGACGTCGATCGTGTCGTCGGCCAGCCCCTCGCCGCGGTACCGCTTGGTCACCTCGTGACCGAGCATGGTCCCCACGGTGCGGTTGACGTTGCGGATCGGCAGCGCGATCCGGACAGGCTCGCGGTTCTCCAGGGCGTCGGCGGCCAGCGCGATGAGCTGGTTGTCGAGCGCCTTGTCGAGACCGTGGTCCTGGGTGGTCGTGTTGCGCAGCGACGAGCCCTCGAGCGGCTGGGGCTTCTCGAGCACGGGCGCGAGGTCGAGCCCCTGGGCCTTCCAGTGCTCGATCGCCTGCCGGGTGTCGAGCGCCTCGACGTGGCCCACGGCCTCCTCGATCGACCGGAACCCCAGGCGCGCCAGGTGCTCGCGCACCTCCTCGGCGATGAACTCGAAGAAGTTCACGACGAACTCGGGCTTGCCCGTGAAGCGGGCACGCAGCTCGGGGTTCTGGGTCGCGACACCCACCGGACAGGTGTCCAGGTGGCACACGCGCATCATGACGCAGCCCGAGACGACCATGGGTGCGGTCGCGAAACCGAACTCCTCGGCGCCGAGCAGCGCGCCGACGACGACGTCGCGGCCCGTCTTCATCTGCCCGTCGACCTGCACCACGATGCGGTCGCGCAGGTTGTTCAGCACGAGCGTCTGCTGGGTCTCGGCCAGGCCGAGCTCCCACGGGGTGCCCGCGTGCTTGAGCGAGGTCAACGGGCTCGCGCCCGTGCCGCCGTCGTGCCCCGAGATGAGGACGACGTCCGCGTGCGCCTTGGACACGCCGGTCGCCACGGTGCCCACGCCGAACTCGCTCACGAGCTTGACGTGCACGCGCGCCGACGGGTTCGCGTTCTTGGCGTCGTGGATGAGCTGCGCCAGGTCCTCGATCGAGTAGATGTCGTGGTGCGGAGGCGGCGAGATGAGACCGACGCCCGGCGTCGAGTGCCGTGTCTTGGCGATCCACGGGTAGACCTTGTAGCCGGGGAGCTGACCGCCCTCGCCGGGCTTGGCACCCTGGGCGAGCTTGATCTGGATGTCGTCCGCCGCGGTCAGGTACTCCGAGGTGACACCGAACCGGCCCGAGGCGATCTGCTTGACCTTCGAGCGACGCTCCGGGTCGTACAGACGCTCCGGCTCCTCGCCCCCCTCGCCCGTGTTCGAGCGACCGCCGAGACGGTTCATGGCGATGGCCAGTGTCTCGTGCGTCTCGGCCGAGATCGAGCCGTACGACATGGCTCCCGTGTTGAAGCGCTTGACGATCTCGCTGACCGGCTCGACCTCGTCGATCGAGATGGCCGGACGCTGACCGTCCTTGAACTCCAGGAGGCCACGGAGGGTCATGAGTCGCGTCGACTGGTCGTCGACGCGCTGCGTGTACTGACGGAAGATGTCGTACCGGCGCTCACGCGTCGCGTGCTGCAGACGGAAGACCGTCTCCGGGTCGAACAGGTGCTCCTCGCCGTCGCGACGCCACTGGTACTCGCCGCCCGTGGTGAGACGGACGTGCGCCTGGTGGTTGCCCGAGGCCGGGTAGGCCTCGGCGTGACGGGCCGCGACCTCGGCCGCGAGCACGTCGAGGCCGATGCCCCCGAGCCGGCTCGTGGTGCCCGCGAAGTAGTCCGCGACGAGCTCGTGCGACAGACCGAGCGCCTCGAAGACCTGTGCCCCGCGGTACGAGGAGATGGTCGAGATGCCCATCTTGCTCATGACCTTCAGGACGCCCTTGCCGAGCGCCTTGATGAGGTTCTTGACCGCCTTCTCCGGCTCGACCGTGACGAACCCGGACCGGGCGAGGTCCTCGACGGACTCCATCGCGAGGTACGGGTTGACCGCCGCGGCGCCGTAGCCGATGAGGAGCGCCACGTGGTGCACCTCCCGGACGTCCCCGGCCTCCACGACGAGCGAGACCTGGGTGCGGGTGTGCCGGCGCAGCAGGTGGTGGTGCACCGCGCTCGACAGGAGCAGCGACGGGATGGGCGCGAGCTCCTGGTTGGAGTCGCGGTCGGAGAGAACGATGAAGCTCGCACCGTCGGCGACGTGCTCGTCGACCTCGGCGAAGATCTCCTCGAGCCGCGCGTGCAGGGCTTCTCCCCCGCCGCTGACGGGGTAGAGCCCCTTGACCGTGACGGACCGGAAGATCCCCTCGAGGCTCGGGTCGCGGTCGACGCGCAGGATCTTCGCGAGCTCGTCGTTGTCCAGCACCGGGAAGGGCAGGATCAGCTTGCGCGCGTGCAGCGGGCTGTCGTCGAGCAGGTTCGGCTCGGGACCGATCGCCCCGCCGATCGAGGTGACCAGCTCCTCACGGATCGCGTCGAGCGGCGGGTTGGTCACCTGCGCGAACATCTGCGTGAAGTAGTCGAACAGGAGGCGAGGACGGCTGGACAGCACCGCGATGGGCGTGTCCGTCCCCATCGCGCCGAGCGGCTCGGCGCCCGTGCTGGCCATGGGCGTGAGCAGGATCCGCAGCTCCTCCTCGGTGTACCCGAAGGCGCGCTGACGACGCTGGACCGAGGCAGGGCTGTGCGCCACGTGCTCGCGCTCGGGCAGGTTCTCGAGGTAGACCGAGTTCTCGGCGACCCACTGCGCGTAGGGGCGCTGGGCGGCGAGCTGACCCTTGACCTCCTCGTCCTCGATGATCCGGCCCTGGCCGGTGTCGACGAGGAACATGCGTCCCGGCTCGAGGCGCCCCTTGCGGACGATCGTCGCCGGGTCGAGGTCCAGGACCCCGGCCTCGGAGGCCAGGACGACGAGGCCGTCCTCGGTCACCCAGTAGCGCCCCGGGCGCAGCCCGTTGCGGTCCAGCACGGCACCGATGAGGGTGCCGTCGGTGAAGTTGAGGCAGGCGGGCCCGTCCCACGGCTCCATGAGCGTGGAGTGGTACTCGTAGAACGCCCGGCGGTCCGGGTCCATCTCGGCGTGGTTCTCCCAGGCCTCGGGCGCCATCATGAGGACGGCGTGGGGCAGGGAACGGCCCGAGAGGTGCAGGAGCTCGAGCACCTCGTCGAAGCTCGCCGAGTCGCTCGATCCCTCCGAGCACACGGGCAGCAGCGGGGCGAGGTCGCCCAGCTTGTCGCTCGCGAGCATGCCCTGGCGCGCGGCCATCCAGTTGCGGTTGCCGCGCACCGTGTTGATCTCGCCGTTGTGCGCGATCATGCGGAACGGCTGCGCGAGCGGCCAGGACGGGAACGTGTTGGTCGAGAAGCGCGAGTGGACGAGGGCGAGCTCGCTCGCATAGCGCGGGTCCGAGAGGTCCGGGAAGAACGGCTCGAGCTGCGCGACGGTCAGCATGCCCTTGTAGGTGAGCGTGCGGGACGACAGCGAGGCGAAGAACAGCCCGAGCTCGTGCTCGGCGCGCTTGCGCAGGCGATACGTGCGTCGGTCCAGGTCGAGCCCGGACAGCTCCCGCGTCAGGTCCGCCACGACGAGCTGGCGGAACGTGGGCATGGATGCCCGCGCGCTCGGCCCGACGAGGTCGGCGGTGACGGGGACGTCGCGCCAGGCGAGGACGACGAGTCGTTCCTCGGCCGCGATGGCCTCGACCTGTCGCACGACCTCGGCGGCGGCCTCCGCGTCCTGCGGGAGGAAGGCCATGCCGATCGCGTAGTGCCCGGCCGGCGGGAGGTCCACGTCGACCACGTCCCGCACGAAGGCGTCGGGGATCTGGGTCAGGATGCCTGCCCCGTCTCCGCTGTTCTCCTCGGCGCCGACGGCGCCGCGGTGGTCCAGGTTGAGCAGGGCCGTGAGCCCCGCGTCAACGATGTCGCGTCCGGGTGTGCCGCGGAGCGTCGCCACGAAGGCGACGCCGCACGCGTCGTGCTCGGCCACAGGGTCATACAGGCCCTGTGCCGAAGGCGCAGCAGCCCGGTGCAGCGGCGTGGTCATCAACACCGTCCTCACAGGCGCCCGGCCATGGGCCGGGCTTTGATCCAACTTGGGGGATTGTGGGACTTCATCGGCCCAACGGACATGACTGAACCAGCTGGACGGTTGTCCAGCGGGTTCGCCTATGAAAAGACGGGTGCCTCAGTGACCTGGGTCGGGTCGGCCAGCACCTGCCTGCTCGGGCTCCGCAGCATCGAGCGATACTGTCTCTTCGCGCCCTGGGTGTCGGCGCCCGATAACGATAAACGCTATCAACGCACCGACTCCGACCAGGATGGAGGTCCAGACGTTCAGTCGGAGGCCGAGCACCAGCTCGGCCGTGTCGATGCGAAGCATCTCGATCCACACGCGGCCAAGCGTGTAGAAGAGAACGTACAGCCAGAATACCCGACCATGACCCAACCTGAAGCGACGGTCGAGGTAGATGAGCAGGAACGCCGCAGCGACGTTCCACAAGAGCTCGTAGAGGAACGTCGGGTGGAACAGCGTCCCTGACTCGTAGCCCGCCGGGAGGTACTGGTCGGAGATCTGCAGACCCCACGGGAGCGTGGTCGGGCCGCCGAACAGCTCCTGGTTGAACCAGTTGCCGAGCCGGCCGATCGCCTGCGCGAGCAGCAGCCCCGGTGCGAGCGCGTCGGCGAAGGCTGCAAAGCTGACCTTCTGTCGGCGACAGCCGATGTAGGCACCGACCGCGCCGAGCGCGATGGCCCCCCAGATCCCGAGGCCGCCGTCCCAGATCCGCAACGCCTTGAGCGGGTCCCCGTCCGGTCCCCAGTACGGGTCCGGCGTCGAGATGACGTGGTAGAGACGCCCACCGACGATGCCGAAGGGCACGGCCCAGAAGGCGATCTCCAGCACGTCCTCGGGGTCGCCGCCGCGCTCTGCCCACCGCTTGCGGGTGAGCCAGACCGCGACCGCGATGCCGGCGAGGATCGCGAGCGCGTAGGCGCGCAGCGGGAAGGGGCCCAGGTACCAGGTGTGCTGGGACGGGCTGGGGATCGAGGCCACCAGCGGCCCGACGGCGGACACGAGCCCGGTCATGACGTCACCTTCCGCGTGGTCTCGTCGCTCGACCGAGCAGAACGGACACCGTGCGCGAGGTCGCGCGCGACCGCGCGCACCTGCTCGAGCCGCTCGTCCCAGGGCTCCTCGCCCAGGAGCGGGCGGACGAACGCGGAACCGACGATCACGCCGTCGGCGTACCGGCCGACCTGTGCGGCCTGGGCACCGGTCGAGACGCCGAGGCCGACGCACACGTGCTCGCCGCCTGCTGCGCGCGTCGCCGCGACCAGCTCCTCGGCCTTGCTGCCCACCTCGGACCGGACTCCCGTCACGCCCATGGTCGAGGCAGCGTAGACGAACCCGCGCGAGGCCGCGGCCGTGAGGCGCAGACGCTCGGGGGTCGAGCTCGGAGCGACGAGGAAGACCTTGTCGAGGCCGTGGGCGTCGGCAGCGGCGATCCACTCCCCCGCCTCGTCCGGGATCAGGTCGGCCGTGATGAGCCCTGCTCCGCCGGCGGCCGCCAGGTCGCGCGCGAAGGCCTCCACGCCGTAGCGCAGCACGGGGTTCCAGTAGGTCATGACCAGGACAGGCACGCCCAGCGCCGCCACGGCCTGGACGGCCGTGAAGACGTCGCGGACGCGGGTCCCGGCGGAGAGGGAGTGCTCGACCGCCTGCTGGATGACGGGCCCGTCCATGACGGGGTCCGTGTACGGCAGGCCGAGCTCGATGATGTCGACGCCGGACTCGACGAGCGCCTTCGCCACCTCGACCGTCCCCTCGACGCTCGGGTAGCCCACGGGCAGGTAGCCGATGAGGGCAGCCCGCCCCTGGGCGGACACCTCCTCGATCCGCGCCGCGGTGCGGTAGGGCGCCTGGACGCCTCCGGCTGTCGCGCTCACAAGCTGCTCCCTTCGCCGTCGACCACGGTGTCCGCGTCGATCAGGTCGAACCACCGCGCCGCGGTGGCGACGTCCTTGTCCCCGCGACCCGAGAGGTTCACGAGGATCACGGTGTCCTCCTTGCCCGCGGCCTGAGCCTCCCGGCCGATCCGCAGCGCGCCGGCGAGGGCGTGCGCCGACTCGATCGCCGGGATGATCCCCTCGGTGCGGCACAGGAGCCGGAACGCCTCCATGGCCTCGACGTCCGAGACGGGCTCGTAGTTCGCACGGCCGAGGTCGTGCAGCCACGAGTGGGCGGGGCCCACGCTCGGGTAGTCCAGGCCTGCCGAGATCGAGTGGCTGGGCAGGGTCTGCCCGTCCTCGTCCTGCAGGAGGTAGGACCGGGCTCCGTGGAGCACCCCCGGGGCACCTCCGCTGAACCGGGCCGCGTGCTTGCCGGTCGAGACGCCCTCTCCGCCGGCCTCGAAGCCGTAGAGCGCCACGTCCTTGTCGTCCAGGAACGCGTTGAACAGGCCCATGGCGTTCGACCCGCCGCCCACGCACGCCGCGAGCGCGTCGGGCAGGCGTCCGATCCGGTCGAGGATCTGTGCGCGCGCCTCCTCACCGATGATCCGGTGGAAGTCGCGGACCATCTCCGGGAACGGGTGGGGGCCCGTCACGGTGCCCAGCAGGTAGTGCGTCGAGTCGACGTTGGCGACCCAGTCGCGCAGCGCCTCGTTGATCGCGTCCTTGAGCGTGCGCGAGCCGATGGTCACCGGGACCACGGTCGCGCCGAGGAGCCGCATGCGCGCGACGTTGAGCGCCTGGCGCTCGGTGTCCTCCTCGCCCATGTAGACGACGCACTCGAGGTCCATGAGGGCTGCGGCCGTGGCCGTGGCGACCCCGTGCTGCCCGGCGCCCGTCTCGGCGATCACGCGCTTCTTGCCCATGCGCTTGACGAGCAGGGCCTGACCGAGCACGTTGTTGATCTTGTGCGAGCCGGTGTGGTTGAGGTCCTCACGCTTGAGGAACACCCTCGCTCCCCCGGCGTGCTCCGCGAACCGGGGCACCTCCGTCAGCGGGTTGGGGCGACCGGTGTACTCGCGGTGGAGACGGGCGAGCTCGTCCTGGAACGTCGGGTCGACGACCGCCTTGCGGTACTCGGCCTCGAGCTCGTCGAGCGCGGCGATCAGCGCTTCCGGGACGAACCGTCCGCCGAAGTCCCCGAAGTACGGGCCCTGCTGGTTCTGCAGGGAAGGTGTTGCGTCGGGCACGCGGCCTGACCTCCTCGGTGCGGGATCTACGTTGTCTGGGGTGGGATCAGGGCCGGACGGACCACAGGGACGGGTGCGAGCCGGCCGCCACGAGGTCGGCGACCGAGGCGCGCGGTGCGTCGTCCGTGACCAGGGCCTCGCCGACGAGGACGGCGTGCGCCCCCGACCGTGCGTAGTCCATCACGTCGTGCGGGCCGCGGACACCGGACTCGGCGATCCGGACCAGCTCGTCCGGGATGGCCGGAGCCAGTCGCGCGAACGTGGTCCGGTCGACCTCGAGCGTCTTGAGGTTGCGCGCGTTGACCCCGATCACGCGGGCACCGGCGTCGATCGCGCGCGTGACCTCGTCGAGGGTGTGCACCTCGACGAGAGCCGTCATGCCGAGCGAGTGGACCCGTTCGACGAGCGACGTCAGCACCGTCTGCTCGAGGGCCGCGACGATCAGCAGGACCAGGTCCGCACCGTGGGCGCGAGCCTCCCAGACCTGGTACGGCGTGACCACGAAGTCCTTGCGCAGGACCGGGATGTCCACCTTGGCCCGGACCGCGTCCAGGTCTGCGAGGCTGCCGTTGAAGCGACGCTGCTCGGTCAGCACCGAGATGACGGCCGCGCCGCCCTTCTCGTACTCCGAGGCGAGCGAGGCCGGGTCCGCGATGGCCGCCAGGTTCCCCTTGCTCGGGCTCGACCGCTTGACCTCGGCGATGACAGCGACAGCGTCCTCGGCCTTGAGGCGGCTGACGCAGTCGAGGGCGCCGGGCGCGCGGGCGGCGCGCTCCTTCAGCTCGTCCAGGGTGGTCTTCGCCTGGCGCTCCGCAAGATCCTCGCGGACCCCCGCGACGATGTCCTCCAGAACCGTCATGTGATATCTCCCCGTGCTCGTCGTCGACTCCGTGCCAGCTCAGGTGCGCGGGTCCGGCTGCCGCGACCGTGACGAGTCGCCTGCAGCATCTCTCCGCGAACCATTGACAGGGAGATACCTGCCATCGTAGGGCCGCCCGAGAGTGACCAGGGACACGTGTCATCCCGCGAGATGCTCGCCGAGGGCCCCGCGGCGGGTCAGGACGGCCCGAGGAACGGCACGAGCGCGGGGATGTTCCGCGCGACGCCGAAGGCCACCAGGACCACCAGCGCGACCACGCCCGTCCACGCGGGAACCGCTCGGGCCCGTGTCCCGAGCCACGCTCGCCGGACCCACAGCGCCCAGGCGACGACGAGGAACGGCACGACGACCACCCACAGGGGGTTCATGGCCCAGGCCCCGGCCAGGTCGCCCGTCGCGAGGTCGTGCGTCGCTCGCAGCCCGCCGCACGCCGGGCAGGCCCACCCCGTGAGCGCGAGCAGCGGGCACAGCGGGTAGCCGCCCTCGTGCGGGTCGACGAGCGCGAGCACGAGGGTCGCCCCCGCCACACCTGCCCCGAGGACGAGCGGTGCTGCGGCGGCGCGCCACCGGCTGGTGGGCACGCCCGACGCCCCCGCGGGGACCTCGCTCACGGGGGCGTCGGATGCACGCGGCTCAGCCGTAGTACCCCTCCTGGAACCCTGCCTGGAACTCGGGCGAGGCGACGATCGCGATCAGGAAGATCACCCCGATGACCGAGAGCGCGATCCCGACCCAGCCGAGGATCACGCCGGCGAGCGCGAGACCACCGTTGTTGGCCTCCCCTGCCGCCACGGCCCGCTTGGCCTTGCTCCCGACGATGATCGCCGGGATCCCCGTGAAGAAGCCGCAGGACAGGACGATCGACGCGATGCCGAGCACGAACGCCCAGATCCCCAGGTCGTTGCGGGGGAAGTAGCCGTACGCACCTCCGGGTACCGGTGTCGCGCCGTAGGGCGTCGCGCCGTACGGCGCCTGCCCGGGTGCGCCGTACGGCTGCTGCGCGGCGCCGTAGGGCGGCTGCTGCGGAGCACCGTAGGGCGGCTGCTGCGCGGGGGCGCCGTACTGCGGGTACCCACCGTCCGGGGTCCCGGGCGCGGGGGCGCCGTAGGGAGACGGGCTCTGCTGCGGGTAGCCCGGGTACGCGGGAGGTACCGGGCCCTGCTGGCCGGTTCCCTCCGGCTCCTCGCCGGCGGGACGGTACGGGTCCGTCGGAGGGGTGGGGGGATAGCTCATGGGACGCTCTGCTCTCTGCTGGGAAGGCCGGGTCGTGCCCGGGTCGACCGGTGGTACAGCACGCGCCCCGCACCCTGGGGTGCGCGGCGCGTGGCGACGGTCCGGGCTCTCGCCCGGGAGACGTCAGCTCTGGGCGACCTTCGGCTGCCCGTAGCCCATGTTGCGCAGGACCAGGCCGCCGACGAGCGCGAGCGCGACGATGCCCATGCCGACCCAGAACATCCACACGGTCGCGATCGCGACGGCGACTCCCGCGACGACCGCACCGACGATGATGCCGATCATGGTGAACCACGCCGCCACGGTGTGACCGTGGTTCGTGGGGGGTGCCGACGGCGGCAGGTAGGAGATCTCGGTGGTCTGCGGCGTCTTCTCGGCCATGGGGGGTGTGCCTTTCGTCAAGATGTGCGTCCAGCCTATCGGACGTCGGTCGGTCTGTTCGTGCGGACGGGAGGTGATGCTCAGCGGTCTGTGGGGTCCTCGCCGCGGGTCAACGAGTCCCACGTCTCCTGCTCGTCGGGCTCGTCGGCCGGTCCTGCCTCGGGGTGCTGGGCCGCCCTGCCCGGGGCGCCCGACGGTGCGGGACTCCCTGGAGCGTCGATCCCGGCCTCCGCGGTGGACGCCTCGCGCCGGGCGACGGGTGTCCCGGCCGCGGGCCGGACGATCTCGTGACGTGCGGACACACGCCCCCACGAGGGCGAGGAGACCGCGGCCCACACGGCCGCGACGACCACGAGGACCCCGACCGCCGTCGCCACCGCAGGCCAGGGCGTGAGCGTCACGGCGCTCGTCATCTCGGTGACCCCGGTCGCCTCGGCGACGGCCGACGTCGCCGCCGGCACCGGGTCGCGCAGGATCGCGGCGGCCGACGCGCTCACGACGACGCCGCTCGCCGCGGCCACTACCAGGACGACCCATCGCCCGATGCGGCCCACGAGCCCCAGCGCGAGGGCTGCGGCCACGACGACCAGGGCTCCCGCGCCCACCCCGGGAGCCGCCGTGGTGCCCGTGACGTGCACCTGGACGTCGGCGTCGAGGGCCGTCGCCCCCGAGGTGCGCAGCCACGTCGGGGCAGCCGCCGCGAGCGCACCGGCGCCCAGCACGAGCAGCAGCAGGATCGCGCTGCGGCGAGCGAGGCGCCACGAGCGGGACGTTCGAGCCACGGCCGCAGGCGTGCCGTCAGCAGAGCCGGTCGCTCCGGGCCCGCTCACGCGAGGCTCCGCAGCCGAGCGGCCAGCTGGACGGCTCGGACCGCCGCGGCGGCCTTGTTGCGCGACTCCTCGTACTCGAGCGCGGGCACCGAGTCGGCCACGATCCCACCCCCGGCCTGGACGCTCGCCCGCCCGTCGCGGATCAGGGCGGTGCGGATCGCGATCGCCATGTCCATGTTGCCGTCGAAGTCGAAGTAGCCGACCGTCCCGCCGTAGATCCCGCGCGAGGCGGGCTCGAGCTCGTCGATCAGGGCGATGGCCCGGGGCTTGGGCGCGCCCGAGAGCGTGCCCGCGGGGAACGTCGCGCGCAGCACGTCGAGCGCCCTGGCTCCCTGGCGCAGCGTCCCGACCACGGTCGAGCACAGGTGCATGATGTGGCTGAAGCGCTTGGTCACCATGAACTCGACGACCTCGACCGAGGCCGGCTCGCAGACCTTCACCAGGTCGTTGCGCGAGAGGTCGACGAGCATGAGGTGCTCGGCACGCTCCTTGGGGTCCGCGAGGAGCTCCTCACCCAGCGCGACGTCCTGCTCGGGCGTCGCGCCGCGCGGGCGCGACCCGGCGATCGGGAACGTGACCACGTGCCCGTCGTCGACCTTGACGAGCGTCTCGGGGCTCGACCCGACCACCGCGAAGTCCGAGCCGTCGGCGTCCGTGAGCTGGAAGTAGTACATGTACGGGCTCGGGTTGATGGTCCGCAGGGCCCGGTAGACGTCGAGCGGCGAGGCGGGGCAGTCCAGGTCGAGCCGCTGCGAGATCACGATCTGGAAGACCTCGCCGTCGCGGATCGCGTCCTTGCCCGCGAGCACCGCGGTCTCGAACTCCTCGCGCGTCGAGCGGAACTCGAGCTCCGGCTCGGCGACGTCCGCGACGACCGCGGCCGACGACCCTCCCCCGGTCCCCGCCACGAGCTCGCGCTGCATGCGGTCGAGCCGCGACACGGCGTCGGCGTAGGCCTCGTCGACCCGTTCGTCGGTGTCGTCGAAGTTGATCGCGTTGGCCACGAGCCACACGCTGCCCTCGCGGTGGTCGACGACCGCGAGGTCGGTCGCGAGGCACAGCGTGACCTCGGGCACGCCCAGCTCGTCGGGCGCGTTCCCAGGCAGCGTCGGCTCCCAGTGGCGCACGACGTCCCATCCCAGCGCACCGGCCAGCCCACCGGTCAGAGGCGGCAGCCCGTCGATCGCCGGGGTGCGCAGCGCGTCGAGCGTCCGCTCGAGCACGTCGACGACGTCGCCCGTGGTCGGGACCCCAGCGGGCACGTCCCCGGTCCAGACGGCCTGGCCGTCGCGTGCGGTGAGCGTCGCGCGCGACGCGACCCCCACGAACGAGTAGCGGGCCCAGCTGCCGTCGACCTCGGCCGACTCCAGCACGAACGTGCCGGGCCGCCCCTGCGCGAGGGTGCGGTACAGACCCACGGGCGTGACGTCGTCGGCCAGGAGGCGACGCACCACGGGGACCACGCGGCGCGAGGCCGCGAGCACGCGGAACCCCTCGACCGCAGGCCAGGTCTCGCCCCAGGGCAGGCCTGCCGCGGGAACCACGGGGGCGGTCGGGGCGATCGGGGGCGTCGAGCCGGTCACAGCGTCTTCTCCTCGGAGGTCTCGTTCTCGGGGCGGTGGCCCACCGCTGCGCCCAGGTCGCCGCCGGCCTCGAAGCACGTGCGGGCTCCCGTGTGGCAGGCCGCGCCCACCTGGTCGGCGCGGACCAGCAGCGCGTCGCCGTCGCAGTCGATCGCGACGGACTTGACCCACTGCGCGTGGCCGGACGTGTCGCCCTTGCGCCAGTACTCCTGGCGCGAGCGCGACCAGAAGGTCACGCGGCCCGTCGTCAGCGTCCGGCGCAGCGCCTCGTCGTCCATCCAGCCGAGCATGAGCACCTCGCCCGTGTCGTGCTGCTGGACGATCGCGGCGACCAGCCCGTCGGCGTCGCGCTTGAGGCGGGCCGCGAGCGTCGCGGGCAGCGTGTCGGCGACGTCGCGGGGCTCCTCGGCGGTGAGGGGCTGGTCTGCGGGAGCGGGCTGGGCGGTGTTCTGGGGCACCCGAGAATCCTGCCAGATCCCTGGGGTCCCCGGGTCCCCGTCCCGCTCAGCGGTCCGGGCGACCGGGGAGGCCGACCGGCCGCCGGTCCCGCCCGCGTCGGGGGCCCGCTCGCCGCTCTGCTCGCTCATCGGGTCTGCGCGACCCAGGACGCGTGCATCGACGCGTAGACGCCGCCCGCGGCCGCGAGCTCGGCGTGCGGCCCGACCTCGACCACGTGGCCCGCGTCGACGACCACGACGAGGTCCGCGGCCTCCGCGGTCGAGAGCCGGTGAGCGATCGTGATGGTGCTGCGCCCTGCCGTCAGCGAGTCGAGAGCACGGGCGATGCGCACCTCGGTCGCGGGGTCGACCGCGGACGTCGCCTCGTCGAGGACCAGCAGGTCGGCCTCGGCGAGGTACGCGCGCGCGATCGCGACGAGCTGACGCTCGCCCGCCGACAGGGCCTCGCCCCGCTGCCCGACGGCGGAGCCCAGCCCGTCGGGCAGGTCCGCGACCCAGTCGGTCAGGCCGAGCTCGGCGACCGCGGCGTCGATGCGGTCCGCGAGCCGGGCTGCGGTCTGCCCCGGGGTCTCCCCCGCACTGCCCGACGTCCCCGCAGCGCCGTTCGCGGAGTCCCGCACGCCGTAGGCGATGTTCTCGGCGAGCGTCCCGTCGAACAGGAACCCTTCCTGCGGGACGAGGACCACGCGCTCGCGCAGGCTCGCGGCCGACAGGTCGCGCAGGTCGACGCCGTCGAGCCGGACCGCACCGGACGTGGGGTCCATGAGCCGCGTGACGAGCTTGGCGATCGTCGTCTTGCCCGAGCCCGTCGCGCCCACGACCGCGACCGAGGTGCGCGCCGGGAAGTCGAGGTCCACACCGTGCAGCACCTCGGGACCGTCGGGGTAGGCGAACCGGACGTCCTCGAGCCGCACGTGCGCGGGGCCACGCGGCGAGCGCACGCCCTCGGATCCCTTGTCGACCACCTGGACGGGCGTCTCGACCACGGCCAGCACGCGCCGCCAGCCGGCGACGGCGTTCTGCAGCTCGTTGAGGATCTCGGTCGCCATCTGCACCGGGCCCGTGAAGAGCTGGACCAGGAAGAGGAACGCGAGCAGCTGCCCCGCGGTGATGGACCCGTCGATGCCGAGCAGCGTGCCGACGACCACCACGACGGCCAGCACGAGGTTCGCGACGAGCACGCCGCTCGAGAAGACCGTCGAGACGAGCACCTGCGCGCGGACCATGCCCTTGCGCGTGCTCTCGACCGCGGCGTCCACACGGCGCGCGGTGCGCTCGCCGACGCCGTAGGCGCGGATCGTCTCGGCGCCCACGACCGACTCGGAGATCGCCCCGAGCATCGCGCCCACTCGCTCGCGCAGCGCCGTGTACGCGCCGTTGACCCGCCCCTGCGCGGGGCGCAGGATCAGGAACAACGGGACGAAGCACGCCCACACGAGCAGCGTGAGCTGCCACGAGTAGAACGCCATGAGGAGCGTCGCCGCGCCGATCTGCAGGACCGAGACGAGCAGCATGATGCCGCCCCACTGGACGAACAGGGAGATGGTGTCGACGTCGCTCGTGACGCGCGAGACCAGCGCCCCGCGCCGCTCGGTGCTCTGGGTGAGGACCGAGAGGTCGTGCACGTGCCGGAAGGCCCGCACGCGCAGGCTCGCGAGCCCCGCCTCGGTCGAGCGGAAGAGGCGGACGTTGACGAGGGCCGAGCACAGGCCCGCGACCACCAGGACGACCGCCGCGGCGCCGACCAGCAGCACCACCCGGCTCGTGTCGGGGCCGCCCGGGGCCATGATGCCGCTGTCGACCGTCTGCTGGACGGTGATGGGGACGACGATCCGTCCGAGGGCCGCGACCACGGCCAGGAGCAGCGTGCCCCAGATGCCCACGAGGATCTCGGGTGACATCTGGACGCCCTTGCGCAGGGTCGCGAAGACGCCCAGCGAGCTCGCCGAGGCGATCCGCGCGCCGGTCGCGTCCTCGACGACGACCTCGGGCCCGCCCTTCGCCCGGCGGCGTCCGCGGGCCGACGTGGGTGCGGTGGTGGTGCTCACTCGGTCACGGTCCCTTCCTCGGCGTGGCGCACGATCTCCTCGGTCTCTTCCTGCTCGCGGCGCTCGACGTCCTCGCGCTCGGGCTGCAGGGGGTCGGCAGGTCTGCGCCCGTCGTCGGGCGACTCCCCGGAACCGTCGAGCTCGTCCGCCTCGGCCCGGCGCTCGGCCTCTCGCTGGTAGGCCGTGGCGAGCTCGCGGTAGCCGGGGTCGCGCGCGAGCAGCTCGGTGTGCGTCCCGACGTCGACCACCCGCCCCGACTCGACGTGGACGACCTGGTCCGCGAGCGCGACGCTCGACATGCGGTAGGCGACCATGACGACCGTGGGGTGCTCCGCCGTCGGGCCTGCGCCCCCAGGCGCGGTTCCCTCCCCGCGCAGGCCCGCGAGGATCTGCTGCTCCACGCGGGGGTCGACGGCGGAGGTCGCATCGTCGAGCACCAGCAGGCGCGGGGAGCGCACCAGGGCACGCGCGATCGCGAGCCGCTGCCGCTGACCGCCCGACAGGTTGGAGCCGCGCTCCCCCAGGGGCGAGTCGAGACCACCCGGCAGGCGGGAGACCACGTCGTCGACCTTGGCCAGGCGCAGCGCGTCCCACACCTGCTCGTCGGTGGGGCCCTCGCCCTGGTCCGCGAGCGTCACGTTGGAACGGACCGTGTCCTCGAAGATGAACGTCGACTGCGCGACGAGCGCGACCTGGCTCGTCAGGTCGGCCGCGAGCGCCTCGCGCACGTCCACACCGTCGACGAGCACCCGGCCGCGCGTGGGGTCGGACAGGCGCGCCAGGAGCGAGACGAGCGTGGTCTTGCCCGCGCCCGTGGGACCGACGACGGCCACCGTGCGGCCGGGGGCCAGGTCGAGCTCGATGTCGTCGAGCAGCGTGACGTCGCGGCCGCCCGCCCGGACGTCGACGCCCACGCCCTCGAACCGCACGGACGCACCGCCGGTGGTGGCGGGAAGCCGCTGCTCTCCCGCGACCGGGATGCCCGGTGCGTCGAGCACGCTCGCGATGCGCTCGTAGCCGACGAGCGCGCGCGGCAGCTCGCCCAGGACCCAGCCGAACGCGCGGACCGGGACGGCCATGATCGTCAGCAGGTAGGCGGCCGTCACGACCTCTCCCGTGTCGACCGCACCGGCAGCGACCCGCGCGGCTCCCACGCCCAGCACCAGGAGCGTGCCGAGCGAGGGCAGGAGCTCGATGACCGGGTCGAAGAACGCCCGCACCACGCCCACGCGGACGTTGGCCGCCCGCAGCTCGTCGGTCCGCGCGGCGAAGCGCCGCTCCTCGCGGGCCTCGGTGCCGAGCGACTTGACCAGCAGCGCGGCCTCGAAGCTCTCGTGCGCGACGTCGGAGACCTCGGCCCGCAGCTGCTGGGCGTGCGTGATCGCGGGCGACATGTACTTCTGGAACACGACGTTGACCACGATCGCGACCGGGATCACGACGAGCGCGGCGCACGCCAGCCAGACGTCGATGCGGAAGAGCATGACCGCCGAGACACCGATCATCACGACCACGCCCAGCGCGAAGGGCAGGGGGTTGAAGACGCCCGTGGCGGCCTCGACGTCGGAGTTCGCGTTCGAGAGCAGCTGGCCGGCGGGGTGCGCCCGGTGCCACGACATGGGCAGCCGCAGGTACTGGTGCGTGACCGCGGTGCGGTGCCCCGCCTGGATGTTCGCGTAGCCGTAGCCCGCGAAGATGCGCCGGCCGGCGACCGTGAGCGCGAGCGTGAGGGCGATCGCGACCAGGACGAGGCCCGCGACCCACAGGTTGCCGCGTGCGTCCGCGTCGCCCGCGAGCGCCGGGACGACGACCTCGTCCGTCACGCGGCCGACCGCGAGGCTGATGAGGACCGTGGTCGCACCGAACAGCGCGGAGGCCGTGATCGCCAGGACGTAGACGCGCCACTGCGACCGCATGCCGCGCCCCATGAGCTGGAGCGACCTGCGGGTCCGTGAGCCGGTCAGGGCGTGCCGTTCGCGCGCCCCCCGTGCTGCGGGCGCGGTGCGGCCGGGCCGGGAGACCCCGTCCACGAAGGTGGGCTGGTGCGGGCTGGTGCCGTCCGGACCGTCGGACGCTGCGCCGGTGGGCGCGTCCTGGGTCCGAGGCGTGGTGTTCGTGGGGGTGCTCCGTCGCGCGGACACGGACGATCCTCGTCTTTCGTGGGGGTTGGCACGATCTTCTCACACGGGACACTCCGTCCCGCGTGCGAGCATGGCCTGATGCAGCCCACCGCCTGGCACGCCCACGAGCGCGCCTCCCTCGTCCACGCACTCACCCAGGCCGGCCCCGACGCCCCGACCCTGTGCGACGGGTGGCAGACCCGCCACCTCGCGGCGCACATGATCCTGCGGGAGCACCAGCCCTGGACCCAGGCCGGGGCCAACGGAGGCCCGCTGCACGACTGGTCGGACGCCAGGCTCCAGGACCTCGCCGCGACCGCGCTCGCACCGGGCGGGTACGCCGCGCTGCTCGCGCGCATCGAGCAGGCGCCCGCCTCGTGGAGCCCGTGGTCGTGGGCAGGGAACCTCGTGAACCTCGTCGAGTACTTCGTGCACACCGAGGACGTGCGTCGTGGCACCTGGGTCGCGGGTCCCGGCGGAACAGGCGGGTCGGGCGGCGCCGGGGAGAGGTCGCGCGACCTCTCCCCCGGGCTCCAGGACGCCCTGTGGTCACAGCTGCGGCGTGGTGCGCGCCTGTTCTACCGCCGGTCCCCCGTGGGGGTCGTGCTCGTGGTGCCCGGCGGTCCGCGCCTCGCGGTCAAGGCCCCGCCGACGCGGCCGACCGACGACGGTCGGCTGGCCGGCACGGTCGTCGTCACGGGCGAGGTCGGCGAGCTCGTGCTCCACGCGTTCGGACGAGGTCTCCATGCGGGTCTGACCCTCCAGGGCGACGTTGCCGACCGTGCGGCGCTCGACGCCGTGGTGCCGGGTCCGCGCTCGGGCGGGTGACGGCGTCGGGCGCTCTGCCTCTCGCGGGCGGCGCGGGGCGTGTGGGGCGTGCCGGGACCTCCCGGCACGCCCCGCGTCCCGGCCTCAGCGGACCAGGACGCCCGCGTCGCGCATGTGCGCCTTGACGTCACCGATCGTCAGGGTCCGGAAGTGGAAGACGCTCGCCGCGAGGACCGCGTCCGCCCCCGCCTGCGCCGCCTGCGCGAAGTGCTCCGGGGTGCCCGCACCGCCGCTCGCGATGAGCGGGACGCTCACCTCGGGACGCACGGCCGAGAACATCTCCAGGTCGAACCCGCTCGTCATGCCGTCGGCGTCCATCGAGTTCAGCAGGATCTCCCCCGCTCCCAGCCGCGCCGCGCGCGCGGCCCACTCGACCGCGTCGATGCCCGTGCCGCGGCGACCGCCGTGCGTGGTCACCTCGTAGCCCGACTCGGTGCGGGTCTCGCCGCTCACGCGACGAGCGTCGACCGAGAGCACGAGCACCTGGCTGCCGAACCGGTCCGCGATCTCCGCGATGAGCTCGGGGCGGGCGATCGCGGCCGTGTTGACGCCCACCTTGTCCGCGCCCGCGCGCAGGAGCTTGTCCACGTCGTCGGTGGTCCGCACGCCGCCCCCGACCGTGAGCGGCACGAAGACCTGCTCGGCCGTGCGCCGCACCACGTCGTACGTGGTCTCACGATTGCCCGACGAGGCGGAGACGTCGAGGAACGTCAGCTCGTCGGCCCCCTCGGCGTCGTAGCGGGCCGCGAGCTCGACCGGGTCGCCCGCGTCCCGCAGGTTCTCAAAGTTGACCCCCTTGACGACGCGACCTGCGTCGACGTCCAGGCAGGGGATGACACGGACCGTGACCGACATGAGCTATTGACCTTCCGTCTTACCTTCGGAACCCGGGGTCTCGTCGACCACCGGGAAGTGTGCGTCCAGGATGTCCACGACGTAGACCAGGGTCTCGTCCGCGAACGGCTTGGCGGTCCCCGCGTAGGCGAGCGACGGGGGGACGACCAGCAGCACCTGGCTGCCGACGCTCTGCTCGAGAAGCCCTTGCTCCCACCCCTCGATGATCTGGCCGATGCCGACCATGGTCGAGGCGGGCAGGGACCCGGGTGCCCAGTTCGAGTCGACGACCTCGCCCGTGGACCACGCGACGCCCGTGAAGCGGACCGTGACGACCTGGCCCGCCTCGATCTGCACGCCGGCGCCCCGCACGAGCGGCTGGACGATCAGGTCGCCCGGTGGGGCCGTGCCCGCGGGCACCTCGACCGACGGGACGCCGTCGGTGTCGAGCGTCACGACCGGGAGCCCCTCGACCGGTGCCACGGCCTCGCCGGTCGCCCGGGAGGGCAGCACGTCGATCACGAGCACGACCGGGACGTCGTCCGCCTCTTCGAGGAACAGGACCCTGGCACCGACGCGCTGGCCCACCAGGGCGTCGACGACCTCCGAGCCGAGGGACTCGGCGGTGAGCTGGTGCGCCGCAGGAGCGTCGACGAAGGTGCTCTGGATCACCGACCCGTCGCGCCCGTCGACCCCGTACATGTTCAGGAGGACCGGCTGTCCCTCGACCAGGGCCTCGCCCGTCCCGGGCACGAGGACCTCGGAGCGGGTCTCGGGAATCGTCAGAGGCTGGTCGAACGTGACCACGGGGGGCTCGCCGAGCAGCCCGGAGACCGCGACCTGCGTGTGGGCAGGAGCCGCGTTCCCCGTCGGTTCTGCGCAGCCTGCGGCGGACACCGCGACCACCAGGGCCAGGACGACGGCCGCAGGCCGGCGGGACACACGACGCACGACGCTCCTCGGGCGGGACGGGACAGGGAGCCACCACCTTAACGGTGGAGGCTCCCCGGTCACTGCGAGGTCCGGCCCGCGGGCGGGAGTCCCGTCACATCGACTCGATGAGCCGCTCGACCCTCTCGTCGACGTTCTGGAACGGGTCCTTGCACAGCACCGTGCGCTGCGCCTGGTCGTTGAGCTTCAGGTGCACCCAGTCGACCGTGTAGTCGCGGCGGGCCTCCTGCGCCTTGCGCACGAAGTCTCCCCGCAGCTTGGCACGCGTCGTCTGCGGCGGGACGGCCGTGGACTCGAACACCTCGAGGTCGGTCGTGATCCGCTCGACCATGCCGCGCGCCGCGAGCATGTTGTACAGGCCCTCGGTGCGCGAGATGTCGTGGTAGGCGAGGTCGAGGCGCGCGATGCGCGGGTCGTCGAGCTCCAGCCCGTGCTTCTCCTGGTAGCGCCTCAGGATCTTGAGCTTGATGACCCAGTCCAGCTCGCGGTCGACGAGCGAGAGGTCGTCGGTCTCCAGCGCCCGCAGCCCGCGCTCCCACAGGTCCAGGACCTGCTTGACGACGGGCGTGGGCGTCTCGTTCGCGTCGACGTACTCCTTGACGCGCTGGAGGTACTCGCCCTGCAGGTCCACCGCGGTCACGGTGCGCCCGTTCGCCATCTGCACGGGGTGACGACCCGTCATGTCGTGGCTGATCTCGCGGATCGACCGGATGGGGTTCTCGAGCGCCATGTCCCGCATGGGCACCCCTGCCTCGATCATGCGCAAGATCAGGTCGGTCGCCCCGACCTTGAGCATGGTCGTGGTCTCGGCCATGGACGAGTCCCCGACGATCACGTGCAGACGCCGGTACTGCTCGGCGTCCGCGTGGGGCTCGTCGCGCGTGTTGATGATGGGGCGCGAGCGCGTGGTCGCGCTCGAGACGGACTCCCAGATGTGGTCCGCGCGCTGCGACAGCGCGAAGATCGCCCCGCGCGGCGTCGCGAGGATCTTGCCGGCCCCCGTGAGCACCTGGCGCGTGATGAGGAACGGCACCAGCACGTCGGAGAGCCGCGAGAAGTCGCCCTGGCGGCGCACGAGGTAGTTCTCGTGGCAGCCGTAGGAGTTGCCCGCCGAGTCGGTGTTGTTCTTGAACAGGTGGATCCGGCCGGGCAGGCCCTCGTGCTCGAGCCTCTCCTGGGCGTCCGCGACGAGCCCCTCGAGGATGCGCTCGCCGCCCCGGTCGTAGGCCACGAGCTGGCGCACGTCGTCGCACTCGGCCGTCGCGTACTCGGGGTGGGAGCCGACGTCGAGGTACAGGCGCGACCCGTTGCGCAGGAACACGTTCGACGACCGGCCCCACGCGACGACCTTGCGGAACAGGTAGCGCGCGACCTCGTCCGCGGACAGGCCGCGCCCGTCGTCGGACGCGCACGTCACGCCGTACTCGGTCTCGAGGCCGAAGATCCTACGGTCCATGCGGAGCCTCCTCTGGCTTCTCCTCGAGCAGACCGGCCAGCACCGTGCCGGTGAGCCGGCGGAACGCCCGGCGCGGGCGCGTGCGGTCGAGCACCGCGACCTCGAGCTGGCTCGCGGGGATGGCCTGCTCGCCCTCGGGAGCGTCACGTGCGTCGGCGCCGCCGAGCGTCGAGACCGCGAGGTGCAGGACCTCGGGCAGGGTCATCCCGGGACGCCACGCCTCGCCCAGGTCGCGCCCGAGCTGCTCGGCCTGACCGCCCATGACGACGAACCCGGTCTCGTCCGCGACCGACCCGTCGTAGGAGAGCCGGTAGATCTGGTCCTGCGCGGGGCTGGGCCCCACCTCGGCCACGACGAGCTCGACCTCGAGCGGCTTGGACTCGGTCGTGAAGACCGTGCCGAGCGTCTGCGCGTAGGCGTTCGCGAGCCCGCGGGCGTTGACGTCGGCCCGGTCGTAGGAGTAGCCGCGCAGGTCGGCGTAGCGCACGCCCGCGACGCGCAGGTTCTCGAACTCGTTGTACTTGCCCACGGCCGCGAACGCGATGCGGTCGTAGATCTCCGAGATCTTGTGCAGCGACCTGGACGGGTTGTGCGTCGCGAACGCGATGCCGTCGTCGTAGGCGAGCACGACGACCGAGCGACCGCGGGCGATGCCCTTGCGCGCGAAGTCCGCCCGGTCCTTCATGAGCTGCTCGGGCGAGACGTAGAACGGCATGCTCACAGTGCGTCACCTCCCTGTCCTGCGGTCCGCGGTGCCCGGGGGCGCGCCGCGCGGTTCCCGTCGGCCTGCTCGGTGCGCTCGGCGACGATCTGCGCCGCGACCGCGGCGAGCTCGTCGTCGGGCACGCGCCGGTACCCGTCAGCCGTCACCGTGACGACCACGGGCCAGATCTGCCGGACGGAGTCCGGGCCCCCCGTCGCCGAGTCGTCGTCGGCCGCGTCGTAGAGCGCCTCGACCGCGACGTGCACCGCGCCCTGCGCGTCGAGCCCCGGGTGCCAGCGCTTCTTGAGCGAGCCGCGGGCGAAGACCGAGCCCGAGCCCACGCTGTGGTGGTCCCGCTCCTCGTACCGCCCGCCCGTGACGTCGTACGAGAAGATGCGCCCCGTCCCCCGGTCCAGGTCGTAGCCCGCGAACAACGGCACCACGGCCAGGCCCTGCATCGCGAGGCCGAGGTTCTGCCGGATCATGGTCGAGAGCCGGTTCGCCTTGCCGTCGAGCGAGAGCAGCGCGCCCTCGATCTTCTCGTAGTGCTCGAGCTCGAGCTGGAAGAGACGCACGAGCTCGACGGCGATCCCGGCGGTGCCCGCGATGCCCACCGCGGAGAACTCGTCGGCCGGGAAGACCTTCTCGATCTCCCGGTTCGCGATCATCGAGCCCATCGTGGCGCGGCGGTCGCCCGCCATGACCACGCCGACCTCGCCTCCCGAGCCCGCAGGCCCGGCGTCCCCGAAGGTCAGCGCGACGATCGTGGTCGCGTGGGGCGCGAGCTGGGCCCCCGCGGGGGCGGCGTGCCCAGCGGCCCCGGCCGCGCCGGCCCGGTGGGACGGCAGGAGGTCGGGGGCGTGGTTCGCGAGGAACTCCACGAACGACGAAGAGCCCGGGGTGGTGAAGGCGTGCGGCAGACGCCCGGAGAAGTCCATGGTCATCAGCTCCCGGCCCCTCTCGGCTACTCGCCGCCCTTCTGGACGAAGCCCCTGACGAAGGACTCGGCGTTGGACTCGAGGACCTCGTCGATCTCCTCCAGGAGCGAGTCGACCTCCGCGTCCCGGCTCTGCGCCTGCGGGGCGACGGGCGCGGGCGCCGCGTCGTCGTCGGGACGGCGGTCCTCGTGCGATGCGCTGGTGCGTTCCTGGGCCATCTTCGCCTCCTGGGTGTGTCGATCCTGCTGACGTGCCGTGCTGACGTGCGGGGCGGACCCGCCGTGACGGGGACCGCGTCTTCTCGAAGCCTAGGCTCTTCGGCCGGGTCCGCGCCGGAGCGCGCCGTGCGTGCGAGTCATCGCGACGTCCCGGACAGGCGTGTGAGCAGCGCTCCGGCGTCCTTGCTCGCCTCGAGCAGCGCGCCGATGTGCGCCCGGGTCCCGCGCAGCGGGTCGAGCATGGGAACGCGCTGGAGCGAGGGGGCGCCGGCGACGTCGAAGATCACCGAGTCCCAGCTCGCGGCCGAGACCTCGTCGCCGAACCGGGCCATAACCTCGCCCCGGAAGTACGCCCGGGTGTCCTCGGGCGCGTGGTGGACGGCCTGGGAGACCGCCCGCTCGTCGACGAGCCGCTCGGCGGCACCTGCGGCGAGCAGCCGGTGGTAGATGCTGCGCTCGGGGCGCACGTCGGACCACTGGAGGTCCATCGCGGCCAGCCGCGGGTGGTCCCAGTCGAGGTGGTCGCGCCGGCGCAGGCGGTCGAGCAGGCGCAGCTTGGCGACCCACTCGACCTCCCGGGCGCACGACGCCGGGTCCGTCCCGAGGCGGGCCAGGACCGAGTCCCAGCGGTCGAGGACCGCGCGGGTCTGGTCGTCGAGAGGACCCAGGTGCTCCGCGGCCCGGCGGGCCACGTCGGCGTAGGTCTGCTGCACCTCGAGCGCCGTCAGGTGACGCCCGTCCGCGAGCAGGAGCGGCGCCGTGAGGTCGAGGTCGCGGCTGACCTTCTGCACGTCGGACACCGGGTCGTGCAGGCGCAGGGCCGCGAGCTCGGCACGCAGCGAGGCCCCGGAGGAACCCTCGACCGCCGAGAGCGCGTCGAGATGCTCGATCACGAACAGCACGAGGGACGTGGTGCCGAGCTTGAGGTAGGTCGCGACCTCGAAGAGGTTCGCGTCACCGATGATCAGGTGCAGGCGACGCCAGCGCTGGCGGTCGGCGTGCGGCTCGTCACGCGTGTTGACGATGGGGCGGCGCAGCGTCGTCTCGAGGCCGACCTCGGCCTCCATGTAGTCGGCCCGCTGCGAGAGCTGGAAGCCCGGCTCCTGGCCCACCGAGCCCAGGCCGACGCGTCCCGAGCCCGTGAACACCTGCCGCGTCACGAGGAAGGGGGTGAGCAGCTCGACGAGCGTGGCGAACGGCACGGCCCGGTCCACGAGGTAGTTCTCGTGCGTGCCGTAGGACGCGCCCTTGCCGTCGACGTTGTTCTTGTAGAGCGCGACCTCCGAGCCCGGGACGGCGCCCAGCTCGCGCGAGGCCGCGAGCATGATGCGCTCGCCCGCGACGTCCCAGCACACCGCGTCGGTCGGGTTGGTCACCTCGGGCGAGGAGTACTCGGGGTGCGCGTGGTCGACGTACAGGCGCGCCCCGTTCGTCAGGATGACGTTCGCGGCGCTCGGGTCGTCGTAGTCCTCGTGCGTGGGCCGGGCGACCTCCTGGAAGGTCTCCGCGCCCTGTGCCCGGGCCGTCACGGGGCCCGACGGCGCCGGCCGGGTCGGGTCGTCCGTCAGGAGCGAGGGATGGGCCGCCGAACGTTGGAGGTGGAAGCCCCGGGCGTCCTGCAGGGGGTCCTCGTCGTCGTAGTCCCAGCGGGCCTTGCCCCGGGCCCCGTCCGCGCGGGCCGCGAGCGCCCGGTAGGTGGTCACGACCTGGCTCGACAGGAGCATCGGGTTCGCCTGCGGTCGCCCGGGCTGCAGCACGCCGTACTCGGTCTCGATCCCCATCACGCGTCGCACGGTCACGAGCACCACCCTATGCCGGGGTCCCGACGGCGGGGCGGGCTGTCCACGGCTCGGCTCCCACGGGCCGGGTTCCGCCCTGGGTGAGTCGTCCCGGACGCGCGCCAGGCCCGGCGGCGGGCTGCGCCGTCGGGCCTGGCCGTGCTGCACGGCGCCTCGCGCCGGCATCCGTGCCCGCGGGCACCTACAGGTACTGCCCCGTGCTCGTGACCGTATCGATCGTGCGCGCCACGGCCCCCGCCCCGTCGCCCTTCTTCTGGACGATCGTGCGGATGAAGACGATGCGCTCGCCCTTCTTGCCCGAGATGCGCGCCCAGTCGTCCGGGTTGGTCGTGTTGGGCAGGTCCTCGTTCTCCTTGAACTCGTCGACGCACGCCGCGAGCAGGTGCTCGACCCGGATGCCGCGCTGACCGGTCGCCAGGAGGTCCTTGATCGCGGACTTCTTGGCGCGGTCCACGACGTTCTGGATCATGGCCCCCGAGTTGAAGTCCTTGAAGTACAGGACCTCCTTGTCGCCGCTCGCGTACGTGACCTCGAGGAACTGGTTCTCGTCCTCCTGGGAGTACATGCGCTCGACCACGCTCGTGATCATGGCGTCGATCGCACCCTGGGCGCTGCCCCCGTGCTCGGCGAGGTCCTCGGGGTGGATCGGCAGGTCGGTCGTCAGGTACTTCGCGAAGATCTCCTTGGCGCCCTCCGCGTCCGGTCGCTCGATCTTGATCTTCACGTCGAGACGACCGGGCCGCAGGATCGCGGGGTCGATCATGTCCTCACGGTTGGACGCGCCGATGACGATCACGTTGTCGAGCCGCTCGACACCGTCGATCTCGCTCAGGAGCTGGGGCACGATCGTGGTCTCGACGTCCGAGGACAGCCCGGTGCCCCGCGTGCGGAACAGCGACTCCATCTCGTCGAAGAAGACCACGACGGGCGTGCCCTGCGAGGCCTTCTCCCGGGCACGGGCGAAGATCAGCCGGATGTGGCGCTCGGTCTCCCCCACGTACTTGTTGAGCAGCTCGGGGCCCTTGACGTTGAGGAAGTAGCTCTTGGCGCCGTCCGGGTCCGAGGTGACCTCCTCGCCCGCGAGCTCGCCCGCCGCGGCCCGCGCCTTGGCCACGGTGTGCGCGAGCGAGTTGGCCACGGCCTTGGCGATGAGCGTCTTGCCGCACCCGGGCGGCCCGTACAGCAGGACGCCCTTGGGCGGGCGCAGCCCGTGCTCGCGGAACAGGTCCGGGTGGCTGAAGGGCAGCTCGACCGCGTCGCGGATCTGCTCGATCTGCGGCCCCAGGCCGCCGATGTCCGAGTAGTCGATGTCCGGGACCTCCTCGAGGACCAGCTCCTCGACCTCGGACTTGGGCACGATCTCGAACACGAAGCCGCTGCGCGTGTCGATCGTGAGCGAGTCCCCGATGCGCAGCGGCGCGTCGGCGAGCGAGCCCGCGAGACGGACCACGCGCTCCTCGTCCGAGCGCCCGACGACGAGCGCGCGTTCCGAGCCCAGGAGCTCCTTGACGGTCACGAGCTCCCCGACCTGCTCGTAGCCGCCCGCCGAGACCACGGTCATGGCCTCGTTGAGCTTGACCTCCTGGCCCGGGTGCAGCGTCGACAGGTCGAGGCTGGGGCTCGCGCCCACGTGCATCTTGCGGCCCGCGGCGGAGACGTCGACCGTCCCGTCCGGGTGGGCTCCGAGGAAGACCGCGTACGTCCCCGGCGGCTTGGCGAGCTCGTCGATCTGACGCTTGAGGTCGATGATCTGGTCCCGCGCCGCACGCAGCGCCTCCGCGAGGCGCTCGTTCTTGGCCGACAGGATCGCCTGCTGGCGTTCACTGTCACGGCTCGGGGTCTGTCCAGGTGTCAGTCCAGGTGTCTCGGTCATCCGGCTTCTCCCTCTCGCCTGGCGCCGTCAGGAGGTCGTGCGGTCGACCCCGTCACCGGCGCGTCACCGACCTCCGGCAGCCCGGTGATCGAGGCTCGACCTTACGCACAAGACCTGGGCGGCCGCTGCAGGGACACCCCTGCTGAGACCGTCGTTCCTCAATCGTTGTCGACGGCGTCCGAAACGTCCAGGGCGTCCGCGCGGGCGTCGTCCTCGACGAGGGCCGCGACGTCCGCGGCCTCGTCGTCGGGGACGGGCACGAGCGGCTAGCCCGTGCGCGGGTCGAGCTGCGGGCCCTGGCCGACGTCACGGCGCACGCGACGCACGCGCTTGTCGGAGACCGACCGCTCGCCCAGGTCCTCGGGCGTCCACTCCTCGGCGACGGGGTACGAGCCCTTGGCGGGGCGACGCTTGCGCAGCGGTGCGACCGTGCCGTCGGCCAGGCGGCGAGCGGTGAGCAGGAAGCCCGTGTGCCCGACCATGCGGTGCTGCGGGCGCACCGCGAGGCCCTCGAGGTGCCAGCCGCGGACCAGGGACTCCCAGGCCGACGGCTCGGCGTAGCGCCCGTCGGCGCGCAGGTCCTCGGCGAGCCGCGAGAGCTGGGTCGCGGTCGCGACGTAGCAGATCAGCACACCGCCCGGGGCGAGAGCGTCGGCGACCGCGTCGAGGTTCTCCCACGGCGCGAGCATGTCGAGCACGACCCGGTCGATCGAGCCGTTCTCCGCGACCTGGGGCAGGACGTCGGACAGGTCCCCGACCGAGAGCTCCCACGCGGGGTGCTCCCCGCCGAAGAACAGCTCGACGTTGCCGCGCGCGATCGCGGCGAAGTCCTCGCGGCGCTCGATCGAGTGCACCGAGCCCTGGTCGCCGACCGCTCGCAGGAGCGACATGGTCAGCGCGCCCGAGCCGACGCCGGCCTCGATGACGCGCGCACCGGGGTAGATGTCCGCCATCGCGACGATCTGGCCCGCGTCCTTGGGGTAGACGACGGCCGCGCCACGCGGCATCGACAGGACGTAGTCGGCCAGCAGCGGGCGCAGCGCGAGGTACTCGATGCCCGCGGTGTTGCGCACGACCGAGCCCTCGGGCAGGCCTACCAGGTCCTCGTGGTTGAGGTAGCCGCGGTGCGTGTGGAACGTGGCCCCGGTCGCGAGGGTGATGGTGTGCAGGCGACCGCGCGGGTCCGTCAGCTGGACCTTGTCACCGAGCCGCAGGGGGCCGCGGCGCACGTCGGCCCCGGTCGCCGTGGGGGCCGGCGAGGCGGGGGCGTCGCTCGGGGCGGACGGGGCGGGCGCGTCGTGCGTGGGCTCTTGGGTCACGGGCGACCATCCTAGTCGGGCTGCCCGGCGCGGGAGTCCCGTCGGCGGGGCCGGGGGCCCTCAGCGCCCGCGCGCGGCCTGGAGCGCCGCGACGACGTGGCTCACGTCGAGCAGCCCGACGACGCGCCCGGCGTCCGTCACGACGAGCAGGGGTGCGTCGCGCGTCGCGGAGGCGACCGCGTCGAGCATGGCCTGGCCTGCGAGGTGCACGTCCACCCGCGCGGTGGGCGGCAGCCCGACGGCGACGGCCCCGACCGGGGTCAGCGGCGCCTGGGCGGTCGGCACGGCCGCGACGGCCGCGGGGTCGGCGTAGGCCACGGGGTGCCCGAGCGCGTCGGTGAGCACGACGTGCCCCGCGCCCGCACGCTGGGCCGCCGCGACGGCGTCGGACACCGTGGTGGCCACGGGCACGGCGACGGCCGGGTACGCGAGCGAGGCCACCGTGAGGCCCGAGACCGCCTCGCGCGTGCGGCCGTTCGTGATCGCGGCCCCCGCCCCGGACCACAGGAAGGCGCCGATCAGCGCGGCCCACGCGACCGTGAACAGGTCCACCTCGTAGCCGTTGAGCAGTGGCCAGCCCAGGGCCCACGCCACGACGCCCACGGCCACGACGCGCCCGACCCAGCCCGCGACGATCGTGCCCCGGGTCCGGGACCCCGTCACGGCCCAGACCGCGGACTCGAGGATCTGACCGCCGTCGAGCGGCAGGCCCGGCAGCAGGTTGAAGACGCCCACGAACGCGTTGGAGAACGCCGCCGCGTACAGCAGCAGCGCGGGGACCGTCATGGTCGGCTGCGCCTGGAACGCGAACCAGCACACGACCGCGAGCAGCAGGTTCGTCAGCGGGCCCACGACCGAGATGAGGATCCCGTCGAGGGGACGTCGCGACGTGCCCGAGTAGGCCGTGTGCCCGCCCCAGATCGTCACCGCGAGCTCGGTGACCTCGTGCCCACGGGACTTGGCGACCACGGCGTGGGCGACCTCGTGCAGGAAGACCGAGACGAACAGCAGCAGCACGAACACGAACGAGACCAGGTAGATCCCCACGCCCAGTCCCGGCGCGAAGCTGCGCACGGTCGGGGAGAACAGGAGCGTCAGGACGGCCGCGGCGAGGAACCACGAGGGCGTGAGGATGACGGGCGCGCCCGACACCCGGCCGATGACCCAGCCCTTCGTCAGGTGCGGGTCTCGGGGGGCGCGACGTGCCGGTGCCGGGGTGGTCTCCACGTCGACACCCTATGTCGGGCACCTGTGCCGGACCTGGGCTGTGGAGCGTGGCGGGCGTGTGGGCGTCGACACGTAGGCTCGACGCATGACGTCCCTCGCCCCCGACCTCGTCGGCACCGACTCCCCCGACACGACGGTCGAGCCCGCCCGCGACTCCCCCCGCGAGCGCCGGCGACCGGCGCTGTCGCCGTCGCGGGCGAACGACTTCATGCAGTGCCCGTTGCTGTTCCGGTTCCGGGTCGTGGACCGCCTCCCCGAGCCGCCCAGCGCGGCGGCCGCGCGCGGCACCCTGGTCCACTCGGTGCTCGAACGGCTGTACGACGCCCCGGTGGGCGAGCGCACGCTCGCGGCCGCGCAGGCCATGGTCCCGGGCGAGTGGGACCGCCTCCAGGAGGCCGAGCCCCGCTACGCCGAGCTCTTCGCGGGCGCCGGCGAGCCCGGCAGCGCACCGGGGGGCGCGGTCCAGGAGTGGCTCGAGGGCGCCGGGAACCTCCTGGGCACCTACTTCACGCTCGAGGACCCCAACCGCCTCGAACCGGCCGAGCGCGAGATGTTCGTCGAGACCCAGCTCGAGGACGGCCCGCTGCTGCGCGGCATCGTGGACAGGCTGGACGTCGCCCCGAACGGCGCGATGCGGGTCGTGGACTACAAGACGGGCAAGACTCCCCGGCCCCAGTACCAGGGCTCGGCGCTCTTCCAGATGCGGTTCTACGGCCTCGTCCTGTGGCGCGAGCGGGGTGAGATCCCCAAGATGCTCCAGCTCGTCTACCTGGGCGACGGCCAGGTGCTGCGCGCCGAGCCGCAGGAGGCAGACCTCGTCGCGGTCGAGGAGCAGGTGCGGACGCTGTGGTCCTCGATCACGCAGGCTGCCCGCAGCGGGCAGTGGGCCCCGCGCAAGACCCCGCTGTGCGGGTGGTGCGCGCACCAGGCCCTGTGCCCGCAGTTCGGCGGCACGCCCCCGGAGATCCCCGAGGGCGCGATCGAGCTGGCGCTCGGGATCGCCCCGGAGGCGGCCGCCTCCTAGCCCGTCAGTCCTCGATGAGGTCGATCACGTCGCCCGCGAGGATGCGCGAGAGCGCGTCGACGTCGACGAGCGCGAGCGACGGCGTGCGGCTCAGTCCCGGCAGGACCGGCACGGGGACCACGGCCTCGACGCCGAGCGTCGCCGCGCCGGCGGCCCGCGCGGACGCGATGCCCGTGGGCGAGTCCTCGATCGCGACGCATCGCGTCACGTCCACGCCCAGCCGCTCGGCCGCCGCGAGGTACGGCTCGGGGTGCGGCTTGCCGTGCGTGACCTCGTCGCCGCACACCAGGGTCACGAACGACCCGGCCGGTACCAGCTGGACCACCTGCTCGGCGAGCGAGCGGTAGGACATCGTCACGAGCGCGCACGGCACGCCACGCTCCCGGAGCTCGGCGAGGAGCTCACGAGCCCCCGGCTGCCACGGGACCGCGACGCGGATCTGCTCGATCACGCGCGAGATGAGGAAGTCGACGATCTGCTCCGAGGGCAGGTCGACGCCCGCGTCCTGGAGGATCTTGGCCGACTCGGTCAGGGGGTTGCCGACCATCTGCAGGGCCTGCTCGTGCGACCAGGTGCCGCCGTGCGCCTCGACGAGCTCGTGCTCGGCGGCGATCCAGTACGGCTCGGTGTCGACGAGCGTGCCGTCCATGTCCCACAGGACGGCTTGTGGCAGGGCGAGCGCCTCGCGAGGGGCGCTGTCGGTGCGGGTGAGATCGGGTGCTTCCAGGGGGTTCAACGCATTCTCCATGCTCGGGGGGACGGTTCGTGGCCGTCCCTGCCACCATAGCCCGCCCGCTCGTGCGGCCTCCCCGCCGGGGGTCGTGGGCGTCGGCTGCCACGCCCCGTCGCCTGCGCGGCCTAGGCTGGGACGATGAACGAGACCCCGGAACCGATCGACCCGGCCGACCTGCCCGAGCCGACCACCCCGGCACTCCCCCCGTCGTCGGCCGACGAGCCTCGCCAGGCCGTGATGCTGGCGGCGTTCGAGGGGTGGAACGACGCGGGGGGTGCCGCGACCGCCGCGCTCCTGCACCTGCACGACGTCTGGGGCGCGGAGGAGATCGCGGCGATCGACCCCGAGGAGTACCACGACTTCCAGGTCAACCGCCCGGTCGTGACCACCTCGGACGACGGCCGACGGGAGATCACCTGGCCCACCACGACCGTGACCGCGGTGACCGTGCCGGCCAGCGGGCGACGCGTGGTCCTGGTGCACGGGATCGAGCCGTCGATGCGCTGGCGCACGTTCTGCCGCGAGCTGCTCGACATCGCCGAGCGCGAGGGGGTCACGACCGTCGTGACGATCGGCGCGCTGCTGGCCGACGTCCCGCACACGCGCCCCATCCCCATGACGGCCACGTCGGAGAGCGTCGGCCTGCGCGCGGTCCTCGACGTCGAGCAGAGCTCGTACGAGGGCCCCACGGGAATCGTCGGCGTGCTCCAGCACGCGGCGGCCGAGCGCGGCATGCAGTCGGTGTCGCTGTGGGCGGCCGTGCCGCACTACGTCGCCAACTCTCCCTCGCCCAAGGCCACGCTCGCGATCCTGGCGCGGGTCGAGGAGCTCCTGTCGGACCCCGTCCCGCTGGGCGACCTGCCCGAGGAGGCCGTGGCCTGGCAGCACGGCGTCGACGAGCTCGCGGCCGAGGACGCCGAGATCGCGGAGTACGTCCAGCAGCTCGAGGAGGCCAAGGACACGGCCGAGCTGCCCGAGGCGAGCGGCGAGGCGATCGCGCGCGAGTTCGAGCGCTACCTGCGCCGCCGCGACAACGGGTCGGGCGGGCCACTGCCCTAGCGAGGGGCCCGGGCAGGACGGCCCAGGACGACTGCGGCCCGCGGCGCCACCCCTCAGGGGAGGCGCCGCGGGCCGCGGCGTCCACCGGCCGGTTGCACCGGCCGTCGGGCAGGCTCTAGAGACGCACCCCGAGCAGGGCGTTGACCGTCCGCGAGATCACGCCGGGAGCGCCCTCGGTGTCGCCCGAGGTGTCCCGGCCCTCCGCGAGCGAGACGTCGGCCCACGCGTCGACGGCCGCGAGCGCCGTGGGCGCGTCGAGGTCGTTCGCGAGCGCCTCGCGCACCGCGGCGAGGGTCGCGTCGGCGTCGGGTCCGCCGTTGCCGGAGACGGCCGAGCGCCACCGCTCGAGGCGCTCGACGCCGGCCGGGAGGTCCGCGTCGGTCCACTCCCACTCGGAGCGGTAGTGGTGCGCGAGGAGCGCGAGGCGGATGGCCATGGGGTCGACGCCCGTGGCGCGCAGGGCCGAGACGAACACGAGGTTCCCGCGCGACTTGCTCATCTTCTCGCCCTGGTAGGCGACCAGGCCCGCGTGCACGTGGTTGCGCGCCCCGAACCCGTGGTCGAGCAGGCGGTCGTGCGAGGTCGACATCTCGTGGTGCGGGAAGAGCAGGTCGGCGCCGCCGCCCTGGATGTCGAAGGGCAGGCCCAGCCCGTCGCGCGCGATGACCGCGCACTCGATGTGCCAGCCGGGGCGCCCGGTGCCGAGGCTCGCACCGTCCCACGAGGGCTCGCCCACGCGCTCGCGCCGCCACAGCAGCGGGTCGAGGGGGTCCTTCTTGCCGTCGCGCTCGGGGTCTCCCCCGCGCTCGCCGAAGAGCAGCACCATGTCGTCGCGGCTGAGCCCCGAGACCGCGCCGAAGCGCGCGTCGGCGCTCAGGTCCGCGTACACGTCGCCGAGCTCGGGGGCGTCTCCGCCCGCGCCCGGCTCGACCGGGACGCGGTAGGCGAAGCCGTCCTCGATGAGCGCCTCGACGGCCTGGACCACGTCGGGGACGGCCTCGACCGCGCCGCGGTACACGTCGGGGGGCACGACGCCGAGGGCCGTCATGTCCTCGGCCAGCAGGGCCGTCTGCTCGACCGCGAGGTCCCACCAGTCCACGCCGGTCGCGGTCGCGCGCTCGAGCAGCGGGTCGTCGACGTCGGTCACGTTGGACGCGTGCGTCACGGTGTGACCCGCGTCGCGCCACGCGCGGTTGAGGAGGTCGAAACCGACGTAGGTCGCGGCGTGCCCGATGTGGGTCGCGTCGTACGGGGTGATCCCGCAGACGTACATGGTCGCGGTGTCCCCCTCCGCGGCGACGACGAGCTCCCCGGTGGTGCTGTCGTGCACCTGGATCGGGAGGCCGCGGCCGGGCAGGGACGGGATCTGGGGCATGGGCCAGGAGTGCACGCGACAACCTTAACCGCGAACGGTCCCGCGGGTTCCGCCCCGCTCGTCGGGTGAGGTGCCCGACGGCGAGGGCGCGCCCGCCCCGGTGGCGCGCCTGCGCCGTCGGGCCAGAATGCAGGGGTGAGCCAACCCACACGACCCGACGCCCCCCGCCCCACCGGAGACCGGCCCGACGAGCAGGGCGCCCCGCGCTCGGAGCCCACCCGGTACAAGGAGCTGTGGGTCGAGGGGCCCGACGGGCGCGTGACACCCGTGACGCACCCCGGGGACCGGTCGGGCCGGTGGGAGAAGGACGACGAGGGTGCTCCGGACGGGACCGACAGCGCGACGTCGGGCGGCGGCGAGGGAGCAGGTGGCACGCGCTGGTACGAGGTGCGCACGCTCGAGGACTTCGTGAGCGCGGCGGATGCGCTGGGCGTCGGGCTCTCGAGCCAGGTGGGCCGCGGGCACCTGCCCGTGCACGTGCGCGTCAAGCACCCCGTCGCGCACGTCGAGCACCTCGGGATGGACTGGCTCCTGGTCGTCACGCCCACCGTGTCGTTCCAGGAGGAGGACCGCCAGGTCAGCACGGGCAGCTTCTGCCTCCTCGTGGGACCCGACGTGGTCGTCACGGTCGAGAAGGGCGCCGCAGGCGTCCACGACCGCATGCGCGAGCACCTGACCGGCCCGTCGCACGGACGCAGCACGGGGTTCCGCCATCTCGCCGAGGAGGCGCTGTTCGCGCTCGTCGCCACGGCCTCGGACGTCGAGCTCGCGCTCGGCGACGCGGTCGCGGAGGTCGAGAAGCTCGTGTTCGAGCGGCAGCGGAAAGTGGACCCGGTCGTGCCCATCTACGACCTCAAGCGGGAGATCACCGAGGCACGCCGCGCTCTGCTGCCCATCACGGCCGAGCTCCCCGAGCTGGTCTCGGGCAGCGCCCGGTCCCGCATCACGTTCGACAAGCGGCTCATGGAGCGGCTCGTGTCGACCGTCGAACGGATCGACCGACACCTCGACGCGCACGACGACCTGCTGTCCGACATGCTCTCGGTGCACCTGTCCCAGGTGTCGGTGCGCCAGAACGAGGACATGCGCACGATCAGCGCCTGGGCAGCGATCCTCGTGTTCCCCACGATCGTCGGCGGGATCTACGGCATGAACTTCGACCACATGCCCGAGCTGCACTGGACGCTGGGCTACCCCGTGGCCATCGCGATCATGGTGGCCGGCTGCTTCGGGCTCTACGGCGCGTTCAAGAAGGTCGGCTGGATGTAGCCGCTCAGGCGAGCGGCTGGAGCACGCCCACCGTGAGCAGGATCACGACGACCGCAGCGAGCACGAGCCGGTAGATCACGAACGGCTTGTAGCTGAACGTCGAGACGATCTTGAGGAACGCGATGATCACGAGGTAGCCCACGACGAACGCGACCAGGGTCGCGATGAGGGTCGCACCGAAGCCGGGCGACCCCGGGACGGGCTCGCCCGTGACCGACTTGGCGAGCTGGTAGAACCCCGAGCCCAGGACCGCGGGGATCGCGAGCAGGAACGAGTAGCGGGCCGCGGCCTCGCGTGTGAAGCCCATGAGCAGGCCCGCCGTGATGGTGCCTCCCGACCGGGACACACCGGGGACCAGGGCGAGCGCCTGCGCCAGCCCGAAACCGACGGCCTGGCGCGGCGTCAGCTCGTCGAGCGTGCGCGTCTTGGCACCGACCCGGTCCGCGAAGCCGAGCAGCAGGGCGAAGACGGTCAGGGTGAGGGCCGTGATGTACAGGTTGCGCAGCGACGCCTCGATCGCGTCCTGGAACGCCAGGCCCAGGACCACGATCGGGATCGAGCCGAGCGCGATGAACCATGCCATCGCGGCGTGGTGGTCGTGCTTGCCCATGCGCGAGCGCCAGTCGGTCCCGCTGTCGCCGCGCAACGCCCGCCACCAGGCCGAGCAGATCGTGGCGATGTCTCGCCGGAAGTAGAGGATGACAGCCGTCTCGGTACCGATCTGGGTGATCGCCGTGAAGGCGGCCCCCGGGTCCGAGGAGCCGATCAGCTCTCCCACGATGCGCAGGTGCGCGCTCGAGGACACCGGCAAGAACTCGGTCAGGCCCTGGACGAGGCCGAGGAGGATCGCTTCCCACGCATTCACGAGCGGTCACGATACCTGCCCCGCCGCCGCCCTCCGGGACCGACAGGCCCCGCGGGGGCAACCGTCACCGAGCCGCCGCACGCCGGCCACCTCCCGGACACCGGCTGGACGCGTCGGCCCAGAGCGACGGACCTCACCCCGGCGACGCGCGCCACGTCCGGGCGGGGGGCGCCCCTGGCCGGTAATCTGCCGCGCATGGAACTTCGTCAGCTCGGTCGTACCGGCCTGCGCGTCTCACCCCTGGGCCTCGGGACCATGACGTGGGGCCGCGACACCGACGAGATCGACGCCGCGGAGCAGCTCCGCGACTTCGTCGACGCCGGGGGGAACCTCGTCGACACCGCGGCCTCCTACGGCGGTGGTGACAGCGAGTCCATGATCGGCTCGATCCTCGCGGGCAAGGTCGACCGTCGCGAGGTCCTGCTGTGCACCAAGGCGGGCATCCGGACCACGGCCGAAGGCAACGCCGTGGACGCCTCGCGCGGTGCGCTGCTCGACTCGCTCGACGCCTCGCTCGAACGGCTGGGGACGGACCACGTCGACCTCTTCCTGGTCCATACCCCCGACCCGCGCACGCCGTTCACCGAGACGCTCTCGGCGCTGCGGCTCGCGGTCACGACGGGGCGTGCGCGCTACGTGGGGCTGTCCAACCACCCTGGATGGGCGGCCGCTCGGGCCGCTGCGTCGCTCGACGCGCACGGTGACGTGGGGCTCGCCGCGGTCGAGCTCGAGTACTCGCTGCTCCAGCGCGGGATCGAGCGCGACGTCGTGCCGGCCGCGACCGAGATGGGGTTCGGGGTCCTCGCGTGGTCCCCCCTGGGGCGCGGGGTCCTCACGGGCAAGTACCGCAGCTCGCTGCCCGCGGACTCACGCGGTGCGTCCTCGCACCTGGCCGGGTTCGTGCAGCCCTACCTCGACGGGGCGTCGTCGGGGATCGTCGAGGCCGTGGCCACGGCCGCGAACGGCCTGGGCCGCGCACCCCTCGACGTCGCCCTGGCCTGGCTGCTCGAGCGGCCGGCCGTGTCGAGCGCGATCGTCGGGGCGCGTACCCCCGCGCAGCTGCGCGCCTCGCTCGCGGCCTGCGACCTCGAGCTGCCCGACGCGGTGCACTACGCCCTAGACGACGTCAGCGCGCTGCCGCTCGGGTACCCCGAGCGCTGGTGAGGGTCAGCGGCTGACGCCGTCGCTCAGGTCGACCTGGTCGAGCTCCTCGTCCTGGTCGTCGAAGTCCTGCTCGTCGCCCTCGTCGTCGCCGTCCTCGTCACCGTCGTCGTCGTCCTCGTCGTCCTCCGCGAGGTAGAACGGCGTGGCCTCACCGTGCACCTGGGCGAGCGCCTCGTCGTACACCTCGTAGGCGTCGGCCAGCACGTAGTAGGCGTCGTCGACCGCCGGGTCGTCCTCGCCACGGCGAGCGGCGACCGCGGTGTAGTGGGCCTCGAGGGCCGCGATGAATCGATCGAGAGCGGCGCGCGGGTCAGCGGTCATACCCTGACGGTAGACCTGCGCGAGGCACAATGGCACTCGGAATCCCTCGGCGGGAGGGTGAGGTACGGCTCACCGCTCCCCCGGCTTGGAACGAACGCGTGGACGGTGACGGATGACGAGCACGACCCCTCGGCAGCGGACCGGCTGGGCCGAGAACGGCGGCCAGTACGAGTACCGGGTGCTCACGATCGACAGGTCGGTGAGCCGGCACGACGCGGTCCGCCTCCTGACCGACGAGGCCGAGCACGGCCACTGGGAGCTCGAGCGCACACGCCTGTACGTGGGCGGCGAGCGGCGCGTGTGGCTGCGCCGCAAGATCATCCGGGTGCGCTCGACCCTCTGAGCTCGCCCCGCCCTCGGCGGGGTCCGGCCGCCCCTGCCCGCCGGGCTCGTCGACGGGCAGGGCGCGGTCGCCTCAGCAGGTCCGCAGCAGGCGGTCCAGGACGCGCACGCCGAACTTCAGGGACGCGACGGGCACGCGCTCGTCGACCCCGTGGAACATGCCCGAGAAGTCCAGGTCCGCGGGGAGCTGGAGCGGCGCGAACCCGTAGCCCGTGATGCCGAGCCTCGCGAGGGACTTGTTGTCGGTCCCGCCCGAGAGCGTGTACGGCAGGACCGTGGCGCCCGGGTCCTCGGCGTGCAGCGACGCGACCATGGCGTCGACCAGGTCGCCCTCGAAGGGCACCTCGAGCGAGATGTCGCGGTGGATGGGCTCGATCCGCACGTGCTCGCCCACGAGCCCCTCGATGACCGCGAAGCCCTCGTCCTCGTGGCCGGGCAGCAGGCGCACGTCGACTGCGGCCTCGGCGCGCCCGGGGATGACGTTGGCCTTGTAGCCCGCGCCCAGCTGGGTCGGGTTCGACGTGTGACGCACGGTCGCGCCGACGAACTTCGCGGCCGGGCCGAGGGCCGCGACGAGCGCGTCGATACCGGCCTCGTCGCGAGGGTCGTAGGGCAGTCCGGTGAGGTCGGCCACGCCGCGCAGCAGCGCGTCGACCGTGGGCGTGATGGTGTACGGCCACTGGTAGGCACCGATGCGCGCGACCGCGGCCGCGAGGTGCGTCACGGCGTTGTCGGTGTTGACCTGCGAGCCGTGCCCGGCGCGGCCGTCGGCGACGAGCTTCAGCCAGGCGATGCCCTTCTCGGCGGTCTGGAGCAGGTAGGCACGCTTGCCGTCGATGTCCACGGAGAACCCACCGACCTCGCTGATGGCCTCGGTCGCGCCCTCGAAGATCTCGGGGCGGTGGTCGACGGCCCAGCTCGCGCCGTACGTGCCGCCCGCCTCCTCGTCGGCGAAGAACGCCACGACGACGTCGCGTGCGGGCTTGCGGCCCTCGCGGACCATCTGGCGCACGACAGCGAGGATCATCGCGTCCATGTCCTTCATGTCGACCGCTCCGCGTCCCCACAGCAGCCCGTCCTTCTCCTCGCCCGCGAACGGGTCCACGGACCAGTCCGAGGCCTGTGCGGGGACGACGTCGAGGTGCCCGTGCAGGACGAGCGCGGGGCGCGTGGGGTCCTGACCCGGCAGGCGCACCACGACGCTCGCCCGTCCCGGTGCGGACTCGAACAGCTCGGGGCTCAGCCCGACCTCGTGGAGCGAGGCCATGACGTACTCGGCCGCGGCGCGCTCACCCGGGCCCGACCCGTCCCCGAAGTTCGACGTGTCGATGCGCAGCAGGTCCTGGCAGATGCGCGCGACCTCCTGCTCGGCGGTCGGGTGGGCCGGGGGGTTCGCGGGGTGGGCGTGGCTCGTCATGGCCACACCGTACCCGCTGGGTTCGCCGCCCTCGAAGCGATCGCGAGGTGTCTCGCCCCACGAACGCACGAGGCCCCGACATGTGGTCAGACCTCAGCCGTGGTGTCCGGCGCCCGCGAGGTCCGCACCGTCCGTGAGGGGCGAGCGTCGCGGGCCGGTCCCACCGCGCGACGCGTCGTCGGACGTGGACGCGTGGTCGCCCTCGTGCCCGACGTCGTCGCTCACCCCCGGCAGCAGGTCGCCCGGGGCGGGGCGCCCCGCCGTACCGGGGGCTGCCGCCGGGTCGACGACCACGAACTGCCCCATCATCCCCTGGTCCTCGTGGCGGAGCAGGTGGCAGTGGAACATGTAGGGGTGCTCGGCGTCGGGAGCGGTGCCGAACGTGACCAGGAGCCGCGTGATCCTGCCGGGACGCACGTAGACCGTGTCCTGCCACCCCTCGAGCTCGAGGGGAGGCGGCTCGCCCGAGACGTCGAGCACCTGGAACTGGGCGTCGTGGACGTGGAAGTTGTGCGGCGAGTCGTCGAGGCTCGTGACCTCCCAGACCTCGGTCGCGCCCGCGTCGACGACCTCGTCGATCCTGCGCAGGTCCATGTCCTGGCCGTTGATCGAGGTACCCGACAGCTCGAAGCGGCGCGTGGCGACCGCGCTCGCCGCGTCCGCTGCGGGGACGTCCGCCAGGGTCGTCGGCACGGGCCCCGAGGGCTCGAGCCGGTCGGCCGCGCGCAGCTCGAGCACGTCGAGGGTGTCGTCCCCGCCGGCGAACCGCGCGGTGAAGGCGTTCACCCCGAGCTCCTGCGGGAAGCTGCGCAGCACGGTCCGTTCGCCGGGGGTGAGCGCGACCACGATCTCGGCCCGGTCGCCCGGTGAGAGCTGGACGCGGTCGGTCGTGACGGGCGCGCCGAGCAGGCCACCGTCCGAGCCGACCAGCTGGAAGTCGCGACCGTCGTCGAACCCGAGGTCGTAGACGCGCGCGTTGGACCCGTTGAGCACGCGCAGCCGGACCCGCTCGGTCGTGACGTCGAGGTACGGCTCCGGCGTCCCGTTGACCAGGACCACTGCACCGCGCACCCCCGTGCTCGACAGGAAGGGGTCGGCGTCGTCGAGCCTGCCGTCCGGGTGGAACTTCTTGTCCTGGACCACGAGGGGGACATCGTCCACGCCGTACTCGTGCGGCAGGGCGTCCTGGACCGCGGCCTCGGGCGAGCCCGCGGGCTCGTCGAGCAGGAAGAGGCCCGCCAGGCCGCGGTAGACGTGGTCGGCCGTGCGTCCGTGCAGGTGCGGGTGGTACCAGAGCGTCGCCGCGGGCTGGGAGACCGTCCACGTCGGGGACCACGTCTGCCCGGGGTCGACCTGCTGGTGCGGGCCGCCGTCCATGACCGCGGGGAGCTTCATGCCGTGCCAGTGCAGCGTGCTCGTCTCGGACATCGAGTTCGTCACCTCGATGCGGACCTGCTCGCCGCGGGTCGCGCGCAGCGTCGGCCCCAGGAACGACCCGTCGACGCCGAGCGTCGGGGTGAGCCCGCCCTGCCCCAGGTCGGTCTCACCCTCCTGCAGGTCGAGCGAGAACACCCGGACCCCGTCCTCGACGCTCGACCCGGCGAGCGGCGGGATCGCGAGCGGGCGCGTGAACTCGACCTCGCCCGCGGTCGAGGTCGCGCCCCGGGAGAAGGCCACGGCGACACCTGCCGCGATGCCTCCGACGACGAGGGCGACGAGCACCGCCAACACGACGCCCCAGCGGCGCCGACGGCGGGGCTCGGGCCGGGAAGGCCCGTCACCCTCCGCGGGGGTCCCGGGGAGGGGGGCGTCGCCATCGGGCAGCGTGGTCATGTCGGTCGCGAGGCTCCCAGGTCAGGTCGGCGCGGACGGCTCCGCGCTCGGCGAGCCACCGGGGTGGCTCGTCTCCAGGCTAGGGAGGGCGCGCCGTCGGGCACATCGGGGGTCTCCCCCACCCCTGCCCTGAACCGACCCTGGTGCGCTCCCGCCGCTCGGGCGCCGAGGTGGACCCGTGCGCGGGTCCACCTCGGCACGGCGGGGACGACTACGCGTCGAGCCCGCGACGCGTCAGCAGCGGCGCGATCTCCGGGTCGCGGCCGCGCAGGTCGGCGAACGCGACCATGGGGTCGACCGAACCGCCGCGCGCGAGCAGCTTCTTGCGGAACGCGTCGCCGTTGGCCCGGTTCAGGCCGCCGTTCTCCTCGAACCAGGTGACGGTGTCGGCGTCGAGCACCTCGGACCAGATGTAGGAGTAGTACCCGGCCGAGTACCCGCCGCCGAACACGTGGTTGAAGTACGTCGTGCGGTAGCGCGGGGGCACGGGCGCGAACCCGACCCCGGCCGCGTCGAGGGCCGCGGCCTCGAACGGCAGGACCTCGTCGACGCTCGTGGGGACCTGCTCGGGGCTCATCTGGTGCCAGGCCTGGTCGAGCAGCGCGGCCGCGAGGTACTCGGTCGTCCCGAAGCCCTCGTTGAACAGGCGCGAGGCCAGCATGGTCTCGACCCACTCGGCGGGCATGGGCTCGCCCGTGACGTGGTGCACCGCGTAGGACGTGAGGATCGCAGGCTCCCAGGCCCACATCTCGTTGACCTGCGAGGGGTACTCGACGAAGTCGCGCGGGACCTCGGTACCCGACTGCGACGGATAGCGCACGTCCGAGAAGAGCCCGTGCAGCGCGTGGCCGAACTCGTGGAAGAGCGTGATGACCTCGTCCCACACGAGCAGCGTGGGCTCGCCCGCCGGGGGCTTGACGATGTTGAGGTTGTTCACGACGACGGGCGGCTGGTCCAGGAGGTGGTTCTGGTCGACCAGGTTGTTCATCCAGGCACCGCCGCGCTTGGACTCGCGCGTGTAGAAGTCGGCGAGGAACAGCCCCAGGCCCTTGTCCTGCTCGCCGACCGGCCCGTCGAAGACCTCGAACACGCGGACGTCAGGGTGGTAGCCCACCAGGTCGGAGCGCTCGGCGAACGAGATGCCGTAGAGCAGGTTCGCGGCCTTGAACACGCCGTCGGTCACGACGCGGTCGAGCTCGAGGTAGGGACGCAGCGCGGCGTCGTCGAGCGAGTAGCGCTCCTTGCGGACCTGCTCGGCGAGGTACGCCCAGTCGGACGCGCGCAGCTCGGCGTCGTCGCCCTCCTCGCGGGCGAGGGCGACCTCGAGGTCACCGGCCTCGCGGCGGGCGTTCGCCACGGCCGCGGGGGCCAGGCGCGAGAGCATCGCGTTGACGGCACCGGTCGTCTTGGCCGTCGCGTCCTCGGCGATGTACGCCGCGTGGTGGTCGTACCCGAGGAGGCGGGCGTGCTCGGCGCGCAGGCGCGCGAGGTCGATCACGATCTGGCGCGTGTCGTTGTCGTCGCCCGTGGCACCACGCGTCATGGACGCCTGCTGGACGCGCTCGCGGGTCTCGCGGCGCGCGAGCGACGCGATGACGCCCTGCTGCGTGGGCAGCTGCATCTCGAGGAGGTACTTGCCCTCGTGCCCGCGCGTCGCGGCCGCGGCCGCAGCCGCGGCGATGGCGTCCTCGGGCAGCCCCTCGAGCTCGGCGGCGTCGTCGACCAGGACGCTCGCGGCGTTGGCGCCCGCGAGCAGCTTGCGACCGAACGCGGCCTCGAGCGACGTCAGCTTTCCGTTGAGCTCACGCAGGCGGTCCTGGTCCGCGGCGTCGAGCTCGATGCCCGAACGGCGGAAGTCGACGAGGAGGGTGTGCAGGAGCCAGGCCGTGTCGGCCTCGAGCGCGAGCTCGCCCGCGTCGACGGCGTCCTGGAGCGCACGGACGCGCGCGTACAGGCGTGCGTCCATGTAGATCGCATCGTGGTGCGCCGAGAGCTCGGGGGCGATGGTCTCCTCGATGTCCTCGAGATCCGGCGTCGAGTCGGAGCTCGCGACGTTGTAGAAGACCGTGACCGCACGGGTCAGGAGCTGTCCTGCGGACTCGAGGGCCTCGAGGGTGTTGGCGACCGTGGGCGCCTCGGGGTTGGTGACGATCTCCTCGATCTCCGCGCGCTCGGCGTCCATGCCGGCGCGCAGCGCGGGGAGATAGTGCTCCTCGCGGATCGTCGTGAAGTCGGGGAGCTCGTACGGGAGGGTGGACGCCGCGGCGAAGGGGTTGGCCGGGTCGAGGGTGCTCGTCATGCGTCCTATCTTCACCCGGCGGGCACCCTGCTCACGACATCAATCCCGGCGAGGTCGCCGTCCGTCTGCGCGGACGGCCACGGCTCGACCGGTTCTCGCGGGTCGCCCGCGAGGAGGGTGCCGATCCACGTGTCGCGGCGCACGCCCCGCTGGACGCCGAAGCCCCGCACCGTCCCCTCGACACGGAACCCGAGCCGCCACGCGACGCGACGCGAGGCCCAGTTGCCCGTGAACGCGGTCCAGACCATGCGCGAGAGCCCGAGTCCCTCGTCGTCGAACGCCCAGTCGGTCACGATCCGCCCGGCCTCGGTCATGAGCCCCTCGCCGCGCGCCTCGGGAGCGAGCCAGTACCCGATCTCGGCCGAGCGCTCGGGGGTCGGCGAGGTGTCCAGCGCGAGCCCGATCATGCCGAGGACCGGCCCCTCGGGAGCCTCGGGTCGGCGGATCGCCCACGTGCTCCCGCGACCTGTGCGCCACGACTCGGGCACGACCTCCTCGATGAACGACGCCGCGTCCGCCCGCGTGTACGGGCTGGGCACGGTGGTCCACGCCGCGATCTCCGCGCCCTGGCAGAGCTCGGTGATGCGGTCGACGTCCGCTGCCGTGGGCATCGCGAGGTGGACGTGCTCGTTGGCCAGGACGAAAGGCTCCATCCGGACAGCATGCCACCGGCCGTGAGGGGCCGACAGGGCATTTCCCGCCCGGACGACCGCGTTCTGATGCGGCTGCGGGCCGCACCGCGCTCCGGCAGTGCTCCCTGACCCCCCGATCACTCCCCCAGGACGTCCTCGGCGCGCGTCCACGGCAGCCCGAGCGCGGCGCCGACCTGCTCGTTGACCAGGGTGCCGGTCACGGTCGTCAGTCCGTTGAGCAGCAGCGGGACCGTCCGGAGCGCCCGCGCCCCGCCGTCGGCGAGGAGTGCGAGGTAGGGCAGGGTCGCGCTGGTCAGGGCGAGCGTGCTCGTCACGGGCACGGCGCCGGGCATGTTCGCGACGCAGTAGAACGTCGAGCCGTGCACCCGGAACGTGGGGTCGTCATGGGTCGTGGGCCGGGTGTCCTCGAAGCAGCCGCCCTGGTCGACCGCGATGTCGACGAGCACCGACCCGGGCCGCATGCGCGCCACGAGGTCGTTCGTCACGAGCCGGGGCGCCCTGGCCCCCGCGACCAGCACGGCGCCGATCACCAGGTCGGCCGCGAGCACCTCCTGCTCGATCGCGTACGCGCTCGACGCGACGGTCCGCACGTGGCCCGCGAACTCCTGGTCGAGCGCGCGCAGCACGGGCAGCGACAGGTCGAGGATCGTGACCTCGGCACGCATCCCCACCGCGATCTCGGCCGCGTGCCGGCCGGCGGTCCCGCCGCCGAGGATCACGACCCGCCCCGGCCTGCTCCCGGGAACGCCGCCGAGCAGCACGCCCGCGCCGCCCGCGGGACGCATGAGGTGATAGGCCCCGACCTGCGTCGCCATGCGCCCGGCCACCTCGCTCATGGGCGCGAGCAGCGGGAGCGAGCCGTCGGGCGCCTGGGCGGTCTCGTAGGCGACCGCGGTCGTGCCCGCGTCGAGCAGCGCGGCCGTGCCGAGGGGGTCGGCCGCCAGGTGCAGGTACGCGAAGAGCAGCAGGTCGTCGCGCAGCAGCGGGTACTCGCTCGGCACGGGCTCCTTGACCTTGCACACGAGCTCGGCGCGCCCCCAGACCTCCTCAGCAGTGCCCACCACGCGTGCGCCCGCGCCCGCGAACTCCTCGTCGGAGATCGCCGAGCCCAGCCCGGCCCCGGCCTGCACCAGGACCTCGTGCCCTGCGGCGACCAGGTGGTGCGCGCCCGCGGGGGTGAGCGCGACGCGGAACTCGTTGTTCTTGACCTCGGCGGGTATCCCGATCCTCATGCCGTCAGCGTGTCGTGTGCCGGGCGATCACGCGCGTCGAGCGGCCCCGGGCCCCGTGGTCCGGGGCGTGCGCCCGCGTGCCCCGCCCGCCCGACGGCGGGCCGCACCTTCACGGAGAAGGTGCGGTCCGTCGTCGGGCGGGGCGGGGGAAGGCCCTGGCCGTCCTCGACCGAGGCCGCCCCGACGCCCGACGGTCCGTGGACCGGTCAGTCGCCCTTGACGTTGACGATCTGCCGCAGCGTGTGACGTACCTCGACGAGGTCCGCCGCGTCCTGCATGACCCGGTCGATCGACTTGTACGCCGCCGGGATCTCGTCGATGAACGCGTCGGTGTCGCGGTACTCGATGCCCGCCATGGCCTCGCGCAGCTGCTCGTGCGTGAAGGTCCGGCGCGCCTTGCTCCGCGAGTACTCACGCCCCGCGCCGTGCGGCGCGGAGTCGAGCGCGAGCGGGTTCCCCTTGCCCACGACGACGTACGACGCCGTGCCCATGGACCCCGGGATGAGACCCGGGTCCCCCTCCCGGGCACGGATGGCCCCCTTGCGGGAGACCCACACGTCCTTGTGGAAGTGGTGCTCGAGCTCGGTGAAGTTGTGGTGGCAGTTGATGCGCTCGGCCTCCTCGACCGGCGCGAGCCCCGACCAGGCGTCGAACGCGGCCACCACGCGGTCCATCATCTCCTCGCGGTTGAGCAGCGCGAAGTGCTGGGCCCACCGCAGCTCGCGGATGTACGCCCAGAACTCGTCGGTGCCCTCGACGAGGTACGCGAGGTCCTTGTCCGGCAGGCCGATCCAATACCGGGTCATGAGGTCGCGCGCGACCGCGATGTGGTGCTGCGCGATCTTGTTGCCGACCCCGCGCGAGCCCGAGTGCAGGAAGAACCAGACCCGGTCCTCCTCGTCGAGGCTGACCTCGATGAAGTGGTTCCCGGACCCCAGCGACCCGAGCTGCAGGCGCCAGCTCCCCGCGTACCGCGCGGGATCGAAGCCGGCCTTGCCCGCGAGCGCCTCGAGCTCGGCCACGCGCGCCTCGGCGGTCTCCGTCAGGCGCTGGTTGTAGGAGCCGGCGCTCGTGGGCACGGCCTGCTCGATCGCGAGCCGCAGGTCGCGCAGCGCCGGTCCAGCGATGTCGGCGGCCGTGTACTGCGTGCGGACCGCGACCATGCCGCAGCCGATGTCCACCCCGACGGCGGCGGGGACGATCGCGCGCAGCGTGGGGATCACCGAGCCGACGGTCGCGCCCAGGCCCAGGTGGGCGTCGGGCATGAGCGCGAGGTGCGGGTAGACGAACGGCATGGTCGAGGTGCGCTCGGCCTGCTCGCGGGCGCCGTCGTCGAGGATCGAGGCCCAGCTCCAGAGGGTCTTGGTCAGGCGGGTCGCCGTGGTCTTCACGGTCGCCCGGGTGTTCGTGGTCATGGCGAGAACTGTGGCAGGCCGCCGGTGGCCGCGGCGAGGGATTTGCGCCGCTTGCCTGGGCCGAGCCGCGGAGGGCAGCCGGTCAGCAGGCGGTCGAGGGGCGTCGGCCCGCCTCGACCTCGGCCAGCCAGAGGAACAGCTCGGGCAGGGACGCGTCGGCCGCCAGGGCGTGCGTGATCCCCGGGAAGGTGTGGAGCACGACGTCCGCACCCTGCGCGCAGAGCAGCCTCACGTAGCCTTCGGTGGTCGCTGGCACCACGAGCCTGTCGGCGAGCCCCTGCCCGACGAACACGGGCACGTCGATCGGCTGCCCGCCCGCGCTGTTCTCCCGCAGGAGCGTCTGCCACGGCTCGGTCGTGGCCGGGTCGGCCGTGACGTAGCCGCCCACCAGCGGGTCGGCGATCGCGTGGATCTCACGGGTCTCGGTCAGCAGGCAGAGCGCGGCCATCCTGGGCGTCGCGGCAGCGCCGGCGGGTGTCAGGATGCCGTCGACCTCGGCCTTCGGGTAGCGGTCGGCATACGCGGCCTCGTAGGCCGGGACGGCGAACGAGGCGATCGTCGTGCCCGACAGGTTGACGATGTCGTCCGACATCAGCGCGTTCAGGTTCGCGGCCGGGGCCGCCACGGCGACCCCCTCGAGAATCAGCTCGGGTGCGTAGGACGCCGCCCGCTCGGCCGCGAACAGCGCCGCCTGACCGCCCTGCGAGTGCCCCCAGAGCAGCAGGCGGTCGCCGACCCCGCCGTCCGGCAGCCCTCGCGCCGCTCGCGCGATGTCGAGGACGCTGTTCGACTCGGGCACGCCGAGCAGGTACGAGGACGCGCCGTCGACACCGAGGCCCGGGTAGTCGGTCGCGGCGATCGCGTAGCCCGCCGCGAGCAGCTCGTGCAGTCCCTCGACCAGCTCGAAGGGGTCGAGGGCGAGCGAGGGCGCGCACCGCGGCGCTGCGCCCGTGGTGGGGTGCGCCCACGACACCAGGGTGCGGCCGCCCTCGGGTGCAGGTCGGTCGGGCACGACGACCACTCCCGACACCGCGACGTCGTCACCCGCGAGGTCCCGCGAGTGGTAGAGGACGCGCCACGCGAGCGCCCCCTCGGGGGCGCTCGCGATCGGTTCGCTCCGGATGATCGTCCCGGGCGCCGCCTCGGCGAGGGGCGTGGGCGGCACGTAGAACGGCGCGTCGGTGGCCTGCTCGGCACGGCCCTCGACGACCCGCCGGACCGCGTCCGCGGCGAGCAGCGCGAGCACGATCGCGACGGCCGCGAGCAGCACGAGGACCGGGCGACGGACATGCGTGCGCACAGCACCCTCCTCTTCCGTGCGGGGAACGCCGTCAGGAGCTCTCCTGCCCGACGGCGCCGCTCACCTCAGGCGTCGGCCGTCGCCTCCTTGTCGTTCGTGGCCCCACCGTTCGAGGAGCGCCCACGACCGGAGAGGGCGATCTCCTTGGCCGTGGGGATCTCGTCCTCCATGGGCGGGTCCTTGCGGCGCAGCTTGCTGAAGACCGCCCAGGCGACGGCGACGAGGGGGACCGAGACCACGGCACCCAGGATCCCTGCGATGAACGTTCCGGACGTGACCGCGAGCGCGACCACGACGGGGTGCAGCGAGACCTGCTTGCCCATGACGAGCGGCTGGAGGATGTGGCCCTCGAACTGACCGATGAGCGCGATGAAGATGCCGACGAGGGCTGCGTTCACGACCCCGTTCGCCGCCAGCGCGACGACCATGGCGATGACCATGGCCGCGGGCGCACCGATGAGCGGGATGAACGCGCCGATGAACACCAGGACCGCGAGCGGCGCGGCGAGGGGGACGCCCAGCACGACGAGCACGATCGCGGCGAGGATCCCGTCCGCGAGCGCGATGATGACGGTCCCCCGGGCGTAGCCCGAGAACGTGTACCAGCCCGCTCCCCCGGCCACGGTCCACGTCTCGCGCGAGCGGGCCGGCAGCTGGTTGAGGAACCAGGTCCACATGTCCTTGCCGCGGGCCAGGAAGAAGATGGTGCAGAAGATCGCGAGCGCGAGGACCGCGAAGGCCTCGAACACCGAGCCGGCGCTCGCCGCGGCCTGGCTCGCGATGTCGCCACCGTGCTCGGTGATCCACTTGCGACCGTTCTCGATCCAGGTGTCGACGTCGTCGGACGTGATCGTCACCGGCAGGGGGCCGTGCTCGAGGAAGTCGAAGATCTTCTCGATGCCGGTGTTGAACTGGCCCGCCAGCTTGTCCCACTGACCCGCGACCGACGTGATGACGTAGGTCAGCAGGCCCCCCAGCACCAGGAAGGCCGAGAGCAGCGCGAGAGCGGTGGCGAGTCCTCGCGGCATGATCTTCGCGTACCAGTCCGTCACGGGGCGCAGGACCGAGGTGATGACCAGGGCCAGGAAGACCGCGATGAACACGATCTGCACCTGGGCGGTCGCGTAGAAGATCACACCGATGCCCGCGATGAGCAGCAGGAGGCGCCACGACCAGCCCGCGCTCGTCCGCAGCCAGGACGGCACCGTGTCGTCGTAGCCGACGACCGAGGGGTTCCGCCGGGCGCCCGCGACCTTGCGCGCCGCAGGGCTCGCGCCCGCGAGGTGCTTGACCGACGCCGAGGGGCGATCACCCCCGCTCCCCGTGCTCGACGCCGCAGCGCCATCCGGTCGTGCGTCCTTGTCCTCGGCCACGAGCACCCCATCCACTGACGATCCGGTAGGCGAAACCACCCCTGACCTGCACCGACCGGTGCCCGGGGACCAGGGTCGCTCCCCAGTCTGCCCCACGGACCCGATGCACGCTTGGCGCCCGGAACGTGTTATGTTTTTCCCCGCAAGGCCCCCGGCGGGAACGCCGGGACCTGACACCTGTCCGGGTG
>NZ_JBHXCQ010000008.1:0-138090 GCF_042726295.1 Oerskovia sp. NPDC060338 | reverse complement strand
GGCGGAATGGCAGACGCGCTAGCTTGAGGTGCTAGTGCCCTTTATCGGGCGTGGGGGTTCAAGTCCCCCTCCGGACACTCGTTGAGACAGCGAACCGCGAAGCGGACCAGGGAAACCTCGGTCCGCTTCGTTGTGCGGGACCCGGTGGCGACACCGGCAGCAGGACACAGCAAGACACCTGTCCGGGTGGCGGAATGGCAGACGCGCTAGCTTGAGGTGCTAGTGCCCTTTATCGGGCGTGGGGGTTCAAGTCCCCCTCCGGACACTCGTTGAGACAGCGAACAGCGGAGCGGGTCCAGGGAAACCTGGGCCCGCTCCGCTGTTCTGTCTCGAGCCCACCACGACCAGGCCCCACCACCTGCGACGACGGCCCTTTTCCACCCTGCGTGCACGGGCCTCGGCCCGCCTGGACCGACTAGGCTGTGGACTCGATCCGCGCAGCGGTCACGACCGGAGAAGAGGGCTTGTGAGGCACACCAGCAACCGAACGCGAGGCGGTTCCGGCGGTGGTGCGGTCTCCGCGGCCTTCGGGGTGCTGGGCGAGCTGCTGATCACCCTCGGCGTGATCTTCGGCCTGTTCGTCGTGTGGCAGCTGTGGTGGACCACGGTCCAGTCGAACCAGGCCGCCCAGACGATCATGACGCAGTTCCAGGAGTCGCTTCCGGAAGCCCCTCAGGTCGCGGGCGAGCTGCGTACCGACGCTCCCCCCGTCCCGGAGGCCGTCGCCGAGGGCGAGACCATCGGCGCGCTCGTCGTCCCCGCCTGGTACGGCAAGACCGACAACACCATGCCGATCGTCCAGGGCACCACGACCGCGCTGCTCAACAAGGCCGTCGCCGGTCACTACACGCAGACCCAGCAGGTCGGCGAGGTCGGCAACTTCGCGCTCGCCGGGCACAGGCGTACGTACGGCAACTCGTTCCGCTTCGTCAACGAGCTCGTCGAGGGCGACCAGGTCATCGTCGAGACCGCGACCACCTGGTACGTGTACGAGGTCACGGGCCACGAGATCGTGCTGCCCAGCCAGGTCGACGTCATCGCCCCAGTGCCCAACCAGCCCGGCGTCGAGCCCACCGAGCGGCTCCTGACCCTCACGACGTGCCACTCGCCCACCCTGGGAGAGTTCGGCAACTCCCACCGCTGGATCACCTACGCGAAGTTCGTCGGCTGGATGGACCGCGCCGACGGCATGCCCGAGCAAGTCCTCAACGACCCAGGAGTGCAGTGATGTACGGGTGGATCTTCCGGCACCTGCCGGGCAACCGCTTCGCCAAGGTCGTCCAGTCGCTGGTCCTGGTCGCGGCCGTGGTGCTCGTGCTCTTCACATGGGTGTTCCCGTGGGTCGCCGAGACGTTCAACGTCAACGGCGACCCGAACTTCGACTGAAGCGCTTGGGTGCTGACGAAAGCGAACGGTGCCGCATCCGGTGTGCCGACGGACCACCGTCACGAAGTCGTGGTCTCCTGGGCGGCATGACTCTGCGCTTCCCACGCCCTTCGCCTTGGTGACCGCATCGGGGTGACGAGTCCCTCGGCCGGCGTCGGCGAGCTCGGACGATCGCGCATCGACTACTCGATCGGCTGGCTCCGGGCACGAGGGTTCGAGGTGGTCGTGGGTGAGTGCATGAGCGCAGACCGGTGGGTCTCCGCACCGAAGTCGCAGCGGGCCGCGGAGCTGACCAGCATGCTCACCGACCCGGCGGTTCGTGCAGTCGTACCGCCGTGGGGCGGTGCTGGGACCGCGCTCGACCTGCTCGACCAGCTCGACTACGAGGCCATCGCGCAGGCAGAGCCGACGTGGGTCGTCGGCTACTCAGACTCCTGTTCGTGGATGGTGCCGCTGACGCTCCGGTCCGGGTTGGCGACGCTGCACGGCGACAACCTCGCCGACACACCGTACGAGACGCTCCCGGGTCTCGTTCACTGGCTCGACCTCGCGATGTCCGACGGCGGCGTCACGCAGTCCGACAGCGGGGTCGCGGCGAGCTGGAGCCCGCTGTCGGACGCGTCCGCGACCGAGTGGCTCGACAAGAGGCCCAGCAGCTGGGACCTGTACGGCTCCGCGCCCACCCTGGACGTCACGGGAACGCTGATCGGAGGGTGCATCGAGGTGCTGTCCGGGATCGCCGGCTCGCCTTATGGCGACGTCCGGGCGTTCGGGCGCCGGTTCGGACCACTCCTCGTCTACCTCGAAGCAGCCGAAGAATCTGCGTTCACCATCTGTCGGTACCTCCACCAGCTCCGGTACGCCGGCTGGTTCGAGAGCGCAGCCGCAGTACTCGTGGGCAGCACACGGGCTCCGGGAGGGACCACCGACGGTGGACTGTCGCAGCGCGACGCCGTCATCGACGCCCTCGCTGACCTCGACGTCCCCATCATCTTCGACATGGAGATAGGCCATGTACCTCCGCACCTGCCGTTGCTCAACGGCGCACAGGCGCGGGTGGTGATCGACGGGGCGGAGCGGAGCATCGTCCAGTCCTGGCCGAGCAGCAGTCCTCGCTAGCCTGCCCTCGTGAGCGGTCCCTCCCGGGTGCCCGCCATCTCCGACCGGCGGAGCGGAAGGTCTGATGGGCGCCCGGCCCCGGCGCCGGCACGCTCAGTCGAGGCAGAACTCGTTGCCCTCGACGTCCTGCATCACGATGCAGGACTCCTCGTCGTCGTCGGCCGGGAGCAGGCGCACCCGGGTCGCGCCCAGCGCGACCAGCCGCGCGCACTCGGCCTCGAGCGTGGCGAGGCGCTCGGCGCCCACGAGCCCGGTGCCGACCCGCACGTCGAGGTGCACGCGGTTCTTGACGACCTTGCTCTCCGGGACGCGCTGGAAGTACAGGCGTGGGCCGACGCCCGTGGGGTCCTGGCAGACGAACGCGGCCCCTCGGTCGGCAGGAGGCAGGGTGTCGGCGAAGTCCTCCCACGTGGCGAACCCCTCGGGCGGCGGTGGGACGACGTACCCCAGCACCTCGCACCAGAAGAGGGCGACGCGCTCGGGTTCTGCGCAGTCGAAGGTGACCTGGAACTGCTTGACCGATGTCATCGGGCCACGATATCCGCGGGTCCTCCGTCGAGGACGCCCGGTCGCCTCGCGACGCGCCAGCGGCGCAGCCCGTCACCCGGCCGTGGCCACCTCGGGCCTGCGCCGTCGCTCCCGTCGGAGACGACGCTCGGCGCGCTCGTCCCGGGTGTACTCCGCGGCGTCCTTGCTCGAGAGCGTGAGCAGCACCAGGATGTCGAGCGCCACGGTCAGCAGGGTCGTGCGGAACGTGATCTGGTCGCCGGAGACGGCCCAGCCCACGAACGAGGACGTCGTGCTGATCGCCGCCAGCACCATGACCAGGGCACGCGCCCACGTCCGGCCCTTGAAGACCCGCCAGGCCAGGAAGAGCTGGAACAGGGCGACGAGCGAGAGCAGCACCACGACCGCGACCAGCAGCGGGCCCGACGCCTCGTCGATGTCCTGCTGGGTCACGTCGCCGCCCAGGAACAGCGACCTCAGCGTCTGGTCCCAGTGCAGAGCGAGGTTCGCGAGCCAGATCAGGTCCGCGACCACACCGAGCACGACCAGCAGCGCGCCGGCCGTCGTCGCGGCCGGGCGGCGAGGCTTCTGCGCAGCGGTGTCCACGACCGGCCCGGTCGGGGCAGCCACGGCACGGACGTCGACGACGGGGAGGTCGCCGTCGGTCCTGATCGCGTCGCCGCCGCCGTTGCGCGCGTGGTATCCCGTCGAGAAGTCCTCGATGACCTCCACCTCGACGCCGACGTCGGCGCCCCGGAGCGTGGCCACGACGTGGTCGCGCTCCTGGTCGGTGTCCGCCTCGATCTTGTGCGTGACCTGGAGCGTGAAGAGCGAGAACCCCACCGACCGGTCGTAGGTCCCGGCCGCGAGCCAGTCGACGCGGCGGCCCCCCGGCAGCGGCCAGTCGGGCGGGCACCGCCAGAAGCGGATGTGGTGGCGGCGCGACGGGTTGCCCTCGACCTCCTGCTGGTAGGCGAAGTCCTGCTGGCGCCCGAACAGGAACAGCGGGCTCACGGGAGCCTGGTCGTAGCTGCGGCGGCTCAGCGTGGCCGCGACGATGCGTCCGCTCGAGGCCAGCGTGACGTCGTCCGCAAGGGTCCACCCCGCGGCCTCCATCGCGGCGCGCACCTGGCCCTCCTCGCCCAGCAGGGCCAGGTTGACGGGATCGCCCAGCAGGCCGTTCGCGGTCCGCGTGCGACCGATGAAGTACTCGGGCACGTAGAGCGCCGTGAGGATGCGGTGCAGGCGCGGCAGCGCCAGGTAGGCGATCACGAGCCACACCCCGACGACGTAGAGGACCGTGAGCCAGCCGATGTGGATCGACTCGCTGAGCACGAGCCATGCGAGCCACACCGACGCGAGGCCCGCGAAGACGAAGAAGAACCCGTCCCCCAGCTCGACGACCCGGTGGCTCGCGCCGCGACGACGTGCCGGTCCGGCGGTCTGGACCGCGGAGCCGACGGCGTCGGGCGCGCTCTGGCGGGTCACGTTCCCACCCTAGGGCGCGGGGCCGGATCGGGCCGGGCGAACGACGGCGGCGCGCACCCGCCCGCCCGCGCAGGGGACGGGGAGCACCTCCTCGGCTGTCGCCCGGCTTCCTCGGCAGACGCCGCTACCCGACCATCGCCAGGAACTCCGCGGGCGTCACGATGCGCACGCCCAGGTCCGTGGCCTTGACGTACTTGCTCGAGGTCGAGGGCTCCGAGACGAGCAGGCTCGTCGCGGAGGACACCGACGAGGATGCCTTGCCACCGTTGGCCTCGACGAGCTCGGCGACCGTGGTCCGCGAGTAGCCGGGGACGGAGCCCGACACCACGACGGTCATGCCCGCGAGCGGCAGGGCCGCCGTGTCCTCCGGGTCCGGCGCGGTGCCCGTGTGGACGCCGGCCGCGGCCAGTCGTGCGAGGACCCCGCGGGTCTCGAGGTCGTCGAGCCCCTCACGGATCGCTGCGGCCCGGATCGGTCCGATCCCGTCCACGGCCGCCAGGTCCTCGACGGTCGCGGCGCGCAGCAGGTCGAGCGTGGGGATGGCCGCCGCGAGGCGTCGTCCCATGGTCCGCCCGGTCATGCGGATGCCCAGCGCCGTGATGACCCGGTTCCAGGCCGCCCCCTTGGCCCGCTCGATCTCCGCGGCGATCTTGACGGCGTTCTTGGCACCGAGCATGCGGCCCTCGCCGAGCGGTAGCGACGTGAGGGTCTCGACGTCGAGCGAGAAGAGGTCCGCCACGTCCGCGACCAGGCCCTGCTCCACGAGCGACTCGACGATCTCCGTACCGATGCCCTCGATGTCCAGGGCGTCACGGCTCACGGCGTACCGGATCGTCGCACCGACCGACAGGCTCGGGTCGGTCGAGCGCCACAGCAGCGTGCTCTTGTCCCACTCGCCGCCGTTCGGGTCGGTCGCGGGCGGGGTCCAGGGCGTCGAGTCGGCCGGGCGCTCGTCCAGGACCACGGACTCGATGTACGGGATCACGTCGTTGGCGCGCTTGACGACCACGGTGTCGCCGACCCGCACGTCCTTCTCGAGCATCCAGGTCGCGTTGTGCCCGGTCGCGAACGTGATGGTCGTGCCGCCCACGAACACGGGCTCGACCTCGACGCGGATCGCGAGACGCCCCGTGCGACCGACCCCGGTCGTGACCGCCACGACCCGGGTCACGGCGGTCTCGGCCTCGTACTTGTACGCGACCGACCACCGCGGGGTGCGCGACCCGGAACCGAGCCGTGCACGGTCGGTGTCGAGGTCCGCCTTGACGACGATCCCGTCGATGGGGAACCCGAGGTCGGGGCGACGCTCGGCGAGCGCGCCCACGGCCGAGCGCACCGCGACCGTGCCCGGCTCCCCGGTCAGGACCACGGGCTCGCCGCCCGCGAGCCACGGGGCCAGCGCACGGGCCGTGCCGACCCCGGCCTGCTCGACCACCGTGAGCCGGGCGCTGTACGACGGGTCGGCCACGATCGCCGGAGAGTCGTCCACGGGCACCACGTCGTAGGCCGCGAACGTCAGGAGACCCGCGTACGCCGCGTCGCCCTTGCGCAGGATGCCCGCGGCGGCGTTGCGCGGGTTGACGAACGGCGCCCCGCCCAGCGCGGCCCGGGCTGTCTGCGCCGCTGGGAACCGGGCGTCGGCCATGAACACCTCGCCCCGCACCTCGACCGAGAGGTCCGCTCCCACGAGCCGCGCGGGCAGCCCGTCGATCTCGAGCCGTCGGACCCGCTCGGTCACGTCCTCGCCGGTGCGTCCGTCGCCGCGCGTGGCGACCAGGTCGAGGCGTCCGGCGCGGTAGACCGCCCGGATCGCGAGCCCGTCCAGCTTGGGCTCGACCACGACGGGGCCGTCGATCGCGAGCACCAGGGCGTCGAGCGCGTCGAGCGTGGGAGCCTTGTCGAGCGAGCCCATCATCGTGGGGTGCTCGACGTCGCCTCCCGCGGACTGGCCTGCGGCCACGGCGTCGAGCAGGTCCGCGAACTGCCCCGCGAGCGAGGGGTCGGCGGCCACGGCGATGCGCAGCTGCTCGATGCCCGAGTCGTACTCGGCATCCGACATCCTGAGCTCGTCGGTGTCGTAGTAGGCGCCGGCGGCGGCGCGCAGCCCCTCGGCCAGCGCGGTCAGGTCGGTGTCGCTCATCTGCATGCCCTTCGCGTGTGCGTGCTCGCACCCTCGTGCCGGGCCGGTCGGCCCGCGGGGTGCAGTCTTGCGCACGCCACCCACGCGCGCCGGTCTCCGGTCCTCCCGGAGGGCCGCGCGCCCGACGAGCCGGGTCAGACCGAGCAGTCGCAGACCGGGTTGAACTCGACGACCTGGTCGCCGAGCTCGGGGTGCGCCCAGGCCTGGGCCTCCGCGAGGGACGCGAACCGGCGTCCGGCGAGCCGTCCGTTGGCGAACAGGACCCCGGCCTCGATCTGGTCGCGCACGTCGTCGTCCGCGTCGAGGTCCGGCACGTCCCGGTCCGGTGCGGTGTGCGTCGTGGTGCTCATGGTGCGTCCTTCCCGAGGGCCGAGGCTTCTTCCAGTATGGCTCCGGTCGCGCGGCGTCAGTAGGCGGTGTGGGTCCAGAGGTGGAACAGCGCGTAGGCACGGACCGGCGACCATGCCTCGGCCGTCCGTGCGGCCGCGCGCGCGTCGATCCCGCCGAGAGCCTTGCGGAGCACCAGGTCGCCGGGCACGAACCCGTCGCGGTCGCCCAGGACCTTGACCGAGAGGTAGTCGACCGTCCACGGCCCGATCCCGGGCAGCGCGAGCAGCCGCGCGCGGGTGTCCGCGAGCGCCGCGGGGTCGTCCGCGACGTGGGGCCCGAGCACGAGCCCGTCCGCGCAGGCGGCAGCGAGAGCGAGCAGCGTGCGGGTCCGGGCACCCGTGATCCCGACGGCGGACTGCAACTCGGCGGCCTGGGCGCCCGCGAGCATGTCCGGGTCGGGGAACAGGCGCAGGCCGTCCGCGCCCACGACGCCCGCCTCGCGACCGTAGGCGGCCGCGAGCCGCCCCGCGAAGGTCCGGCACGCCGCGAGCGAGACCTGCTGGCCCAGGACGGTCGTGACGGCGGCCTCGAACCCCGACGGGTGCCCGACGACACGCAGTCCCGGCCGTCGGGCGAGCAGGGGCGCGAGCACCGGGTCGGCCCCCAGGACCGTGTGCACGGTCGCGAGGTCGGCGTCCGCGTCGAACCACCGGGCGACCAGGGCACAGACCTCGTCGGCGCCCGGCCCGCTCCCCCGCACACCGATCTCCTCGGGCGTCAGCCGCACCGTCACGGCCACGGCTCCCGCGCTCGTCTCGACGAGCCGCGTGACCTCACCACGCGCGAGGTCGGAGCGGTCGACGCGGTCGACGCCGGGCACGGCGTGCGCGACGAGCGTCGCGAGCGCCGAGGCCGCGTCGAAGGGCCCGACCACCGGGACGCGGCGCGTCCACGACCCGACGCCCACCTCCGGCGCGCCGGCCTGCGGGACGGTCGCGACGCCGTCGGGCAGCGAGGTCATGCCGCGCTCTCCAGCGCGAGCAGCAGACGCTTGGCCTCCGGGCCGCCCGCGTAGCTGCCGCTCGTGCCGTCCGAGCGCACGACCCGGTGGCACGGCACCACGAGCGGCAGCGGGTTCTTGGCGCACGCGGTCCCCACGGCCCGCACGGCGCGCGGGCTGCCCGCCGCCACCGCGACCTGGGCGTAGGACGCGGTGCGCCCGTAGCCGATGTCGCGCAGGTGGCTCAGCACCTCGCGCCGGAAGGGCCCCGAGGCCATGGTCAGGTCGAGCGGCAGGTCGAACGTGCGGCGCTCGCCCGCGAAGTACTCGTCGATCTCGGTCGCGAGCCGGTCGAGGCGCGCCGGGGACCGCAGGACGCGCGGGCTCACGGTGCGGGCGATGCGGTCGAGCACGGCGTCGTGCCCCTCGACGTCGAACGCGATGCGTACGACGCCCTGGTCGGTCGCGGCGAGCAGGAGCGTGCCCACGGGCGTGTCGAGCGTGCGGTAGGCGACGTCGAGCAGGCCCGACGACGCCGCGTCGGCCGCGAGGCGGTCGTGCAGCCGCGAGAGCGCGGCCCGGGAGTCGTCGTCGGGCGTGGCGCCGCGGTCGAGGTCCCTCCCGAGGGAGGCGAGCAGGTCCGTCGGACGGGGCGAGGTGTCGCTCATGAGGCACTTCCCTTCGAGGTGCGGGCGGTTGAGGAAGGACGGGCAGCCGGATACGTGCGCCGCAGCGCGCCCATGCCGTCCGAGGCGGCCCGGCGCGCGGCCTCGGGGCTGCCGCCGAGGATCGACGCGACCTCCTGGTACGGCAGGCCGGCGACGTGGTGGTATGCCACGGCCTGGCGCTGCTTGGGGGGCAGGGCCGCGAGCGCCCGCCACAGGTCGTCGTCGCCCTGCTCGATGTGCTGCCCGGGGATCCCGTCGCGGCTGGGTGCGTGGACCAGCTCGGCGACGTCCGGCACCGCGACCGGTGCACGGGCCCGGCGCCGCGTGACGTCGATCGCCTTGCGGTGCGCGATCGTCACGAGCCAGGCCTCGACGTTGGCGCCCTCGTCGAGGCGCGGGTAGGCCGTGAGGGCGGACAGGAAGGTCTCGGACCAGGCGTCGTCGGCATCCACGGGACCGAGGACCGCGCGGCACACGCGCAGGACCGTGGCGCCGTGCTCGGCGACGACGTGTTCGAAGGGCTTCACGTCGGGTAGACGCACCGCACGCCCAGGACGTGAGGTGCCCTGTGCCACGGGATGCGAGACGCCATCAGAACAGCCGGCTCGCGCGGGTCTCGTCCGACTCCTCGAGGGCGAGCAGGAACTGCTTGCGCTCGATCCCGCCCGCGTAGCCCGTCAGGCTGCCGTCGGCGCCGACGACCCGGTGGCAGGGCACGACGATGCTCAGCGGGTTCTGGCCGTTGGCGGACCCGACCGCGCGGGCCAGGTTCTTGTCGCCGAGCGCGAGCGCGAGGTCGCCGTAGGAACGCGTCTCGCCGTAGGGGATCTGGGCGAGCAGCGCCCAGACCTTCTTCTGGAAGCCGTCGCCGACCGGGGCGAGCTCGAGGTCGAACTCGCGGCGGGTGCCGGCGAAGTACTCGCCGAGCTGGACGCGGACCTCCTCGAAGGCGTCGTCGTCGCGCTCGCCGAACGTCTCACCCGTGGGACGCCGCTTGTGGGCGTCGAAGTACAGGGCCCGGAGCCCGTCCGCGCCCCCGACCGCCGTGAGCTCTCCCACGGGCGAGCCGAAGATCCCGTGGCGGACGGTCCGCTCGGGCCGGTCAAGCAGCTGCGACACGGGAGTGCCTCCTGTCCGGTGCGTGCGTGCGGGCCTGGTGTCGGTGTGTCCCATGCACTGTAGACGCCAGGGTCTGACAGATCGTGAGGTCGGGTGTGGGTGCCCGCCGGGTAGGGTGTGCTGTCGCGCGGGACAGACCGCGCGAACCGCACGTGCGGGACGAACACGACTGACGGGACGAACGCATCATGATGGGTGGCCACCACGCCGCCTGCGGCGCGGCCGCATGGGTGGCGGTCACCTCGACCGCCCCGTACACGCTCGGCATCTACCCCGTCTCGGACGTCGGGGTCATCACCGGGGCCATCGTGTGCGCCGGCGCGGCCCTGCTGCCCGACGCAGACCACCACTCGGGGACCATCGCGCACTCGCTGCCGCCCGTGTCCGAGGGCGTCGCGAACGTCGTCGAGACCATCTCGGGCGGCCACCGCCGCGGCACGCACTCGATCCTCGGGATCGCGGTCTTCACCGGGCTCGCCTGGCTCGCCGGTCTCGTGACGATCGAGTCGGACACGTTCGGCACCGTCGCGATCGGGGCGGGCTTCGTGGCGATCCTGCTCGTGGCGTTCGCGCTCAAGGCCCTCAAGCTCACGCGCGGGGGCAGGCTCGGGCCGTGGATCGGGTCGGTCACGATCGCGGTCCTCATCGCCCTCCTGGCCCCCGAGGAGTGGAACTGGCTCCCGGTCGCGGTCGGGCTCGGCGTCACGGTCCACATCGTCGGCGACATCATGACCACGGGCGGCTGCCCGCTGCTGTGGCCCATCACGTTCAAGGCCCCCCGCTGGGTGCGGCGCACCAACGTGCTCAACGACATCTGGCGTCCGGGCGGGAACTTCGCGCTCCCGGTCCTCGGCAACGCGGGGTCGGTGCGCGAGTGGCTCCTGCTGATCCCCGTCAGCGCGTACGCCGTCGTCGGTGTCGTGTGGTCCTTGCTGACGCAGATGGGCTTCGACACGAGCGGCACGTACACGCTGCTCGTGCAGTCGTTCGCTGGCTGACCGGAAATACCGTTGCCTACCCTCGCCGCCGGGTGCGAGGGTAGGCACGTCCGCCGGAGAAGGTCCGGCGCGAGCGCGTGGCCAGAGGCCGCGAGAAGGAGAGGTGTCGTGATGACCGTCGTCGTCGTTCCCCACGCCTCCACCTTCCCGAGGAGCACCGGCCTCTGACGCCCGGCTCCTCACCTCGACCGAGGAGCCCCACCGTGCACGAGCACACCGACCTTCCCGCACTCCCCCGACCCACCGGCGCGTTCGACGCCGAGGCGTTCGCCGCCTTCCACGACGACTCGTCCGACGACGCCTACCGCCGCGCCTCCTTCCCGAGCTCCGTCCAGGAGGACGCACCCGACCTCGACCCGGACCTCGACCCCGACCAGCGCTGGTCCACGTGGTCGAGCGTCGAGAAGGGCATGCGCGGCCCCGAACCCCGCCCCGAGTGGGTCGTGACCGCCGACGCCGCGATCGACACCGACCTCGGCGTCCTCAAGACGGGCAAGGAGGCCGACGTCTTCCTGCTCGAGCGGGCCGTGCCCGACGAGCCGGACCAGTTCTCGCTGCTCGCGGCCAAGCGGTACCGCAGCTCGGAGCATCGCGCCTTCCACCGCGACTCCGCGTACGTCGAGGGACGTCAGGTCCGGCGCTCGCGCGACCGCCGCGCGATCGAGCGCAAGTCCTCGTACGGGCGCGAGGCCGCAGCCGCCCAGTGGGCCAACGCCGAGTTCGCTGCGCTGACGATGCTGTGGTCCGCCGGCGCCCCCGTCCCGTACCCGGTCCAGATCGACGGGACCGAGATCCTCATGGAGTTCGTCGGGGAGCACGCGAGCACGGGTCAGGTCGACGGGTCGCCCGCGAGCCGGGTCGCCGCCCCGCGCCTGGCACGCGTGCGGCCAGACGCCGGCACGGTCGAGGGCTACTGGGACCAGGTCCGTGGCGCGATGGGGATCCTCGCCGCCCACGGGTACGCGCACGGCGACCTGTCGCCCTACAACGTCCTGGCCCAGGGCGAGCGGATCGTCATCATCGACCTGCCGCAGGTGCTCGACCTCGTCGCCAACCCGCACGGCACCGAGCTGCTCATGCGCGACTGCCGGACCATGTGCGCGTGGTTCCGCTCGCGGGGGCTCGACGTCGACGAGGGCGAGCTGTTCGCCGAGCTCATCGCGCAGGCGTGGTGAGGTGGCGCGGCACGTGACCTGGCCCGGCGTCCGGCCTGGCCCGGGGGTCCGGGAGAATGACCGGATGACCCAGAACGTCCGTGTCGCGCTCGTCGGGCTCGACTCCTCGCACGCCGACCACTACGTGCGCCTGCTGAACGTCGAGCGGCGCTTCCCGGGCGTCCGGGTGACGGTCCTCGCGGACGGCGCACCCGAACGTGTCGAGGAGCTCGCCGCGGCGAGCGCGGCGGCGGGCACCGGGGTCCGCTCCGGCGTGCCCGACGACGTCGCGTCGGTCGACGCCGTGATCGTCGCCCACCGCGCGGGCCGGCTCCACCGCGCGGCGGCCCTGCCCTTCGTCCGGGCAGGGCTGCCCGTGCTGGTCGACAAGCCCTTCACCGCCTCGGTCGCGGACGCCCAGGAGCTCGTGACCGCGGCGCGCGCGAGCGGGGCCCTGCTCCTCTCGTGCTCGGCCCTGCGCTTCGTGCCCGACGTCGCGCGGCTGCGCACCGAGGCGGCCGCGCTCGGCGCGGTCACAGCCCTGACGGTCACGGGCCCCGCCGACCCCCGGTCGGTGCACGACGGGCTGTTCTTCCTGGGCGTCCACCTGGTCGAGGCAGCCCGGGCACTGCTGGGAGGCGACGACGGGCTCGCGTGGGGGGAACCCGCCGTCGGGCAGGACGAGGACGGCGTGACCGCGACCGTGAGCGCGACCACGGGCGGACGCGACGTCGTCGTGCGCCTGCGGTTCGTGGACCCCGCCCTGCACCCCACCCAGCCCTTCCACGCGACGGTGACCACGACGGGCGGGTCGGTCGAGGGCGAGCTGGAGGTCGGGCCGGACTACCTCGCACCGGTCCTCGCGCACTTCCTGGCGCAGGTCGCAGGAGAGGTCGCAGCGGACGGGGCGGACGAGCTGGTCGGGCCGGTCGCGCTGCTCGCCGCGATCACCGCAGGACTCGAGCAGCCCGCCCATCTCGTGCCGGGCGAGCCCACCGCGCCTACCGTGAGGGGATGACGACCCCCACCGGCGACGCGACCGCCTACGACCACGACGACGTCCAGGCCTTCCTCAACTCGTACGGCGTGGCGCTCGCCGCCGGGGACCTCGACACGATCGCGGAGACGTACGCGTTCCCCGCCCTGGTCGTGACCGACGAGGCCTCGGTCCTCATCAGCGACGCCGAGATGGTGCGCGAGTCCTTCCGCGGCGCGGCCGAGGGCTACCGCGAGCGGGGGCTCGTCGGAGCGGTCGCGCAGATCCGGTCGCTCGGGACCACGAGCGCCGGCCTGGTGTGGGTCGACGTGCGCTGGAGCTACCGCGACGAGTGGGCGGGCGAGGCCGACACCGAGAGCTTCCGCTACCTGCTGCGGCGCGGCCGGGACACGTTCCAGATCTGCGTGGTCGTGCCTGTGGACCCGTTGGCGTGAGGGGCCGCGTCGGGCCGGTGAGGCGCGGAGGAACGGGGCCGGGCCGGGAGGGGTGCTGACGAGCGAGGTCGGCTGAGCGGGAACGGTGTGCGCTGAGCGGGAGCCGATCCCGCTCAGCGCACACCCCTCGTCCAGGTCCCCGCTACGGACGGACGGAGAAGCCCGAGAGGTCCGGGACCACCCACCGTCCGTCGGCGCGTTCGAGCTCGATGACCGCCGGGACGGTCCGTCCGTCCATCGGGAAGGCACCGAGGATCCTCGGGACCGCGCGGGCTCCGTCGGCCGGTTCTCACACGACCTCGATGCCCTCGTCCGCGAGGGACTCCTCGTCGATCACGGCCGGGACCAGCGGGATCGAGGCGTCGGCGTACGGGCCGTGCAGCACCGAGGCGAGGGCGGACAGGGTCGTCGCGTGCACGAACCCCGCGACCTCGTACTACGTGTTGCGCGTGGCGACGTCGTACTCGCCGAAGCGTTCGCAGGCCGCCCAGTCGTCGCTGAAGGCGATGTGCAGCACTCTGTGTCCAACCACCGGCGTTCTCCTTGCGTCTCAGCCCCCGGCGCTCTGACCTCTCGCGCTCTGCCCGCGACGTGCCCGAGCACGTCGAGGACCGCGACGCGTCTCGATCCCTGGACTTCGCGGGGCCCGGAGGCCATCACCGGGCCCGTCGGCGATAGGGTCGACGGGGCACCCCACCGACGACCGCCGCGCACGGTGCGAGGCGCCCCGGAACATCCCTCACCGAGAGCGAGACGCAGGACGCCCATGACCCGCCGACGACTCCTCTGGCTGGCCGCCATGAGCCCCTTCGTTCTCGCCTCGGGCGGCGCAGCCGTCTACGCCCTCGTCGTGCTCCTCGCGCACGGCCCCGACGCCGAGGTCTGGCTCCCGAGCCGGGGCGAGGGGACCGCTGCCTCGTGGATCGCCCTGATCATCTACTCCGTCCTCGCTGCACTCACCGTGAGCATGGTGTGGTCGCTGTCGGCAGGTGCGGACCGGGTACCGGACCACACGGCGGATTCACGGGACGGCTGAGACGTCAGGCACCCCTGCCCGGGCACGATGGCCCGACGACCGGGCGCGTCCGCGGGCTAGGCTCGACGCCATGATCCTGCGCGCCTACGACGAGTCCGACGCGGAAGCGACGCTCCGCGTGTTCCTGCGAGCAGTGCGCGTCACGGCGAGCAAGGACTACTCGCCCGAGCAGATCGCGGCCTGGGGTTCGGACGACATCTCGCTCGACGTCTGGGCGGTCAAGCGCCTGCAGACCGACACCGTCGTCGCGGTCGAGGGCGACGAGGTCCTCGGGTTCAGCGACGTCGACGACCGCGGGTACGTCGACATGATGTTCGTCGACCCCGCGGTCACCCGGCGCGGTGTGGCCTCCGCGCTGCTCGAGCACGTGACGCGCGTGGCCCGCGAGCACGGCGCCGTCGAGCTCACGACGTACGCGAGCCTCACGGCTCGCCCCTTCTTCGAGAAGCACGGGTTCGTCGTGGTCGAGGAGCGCCGGCCCGTGCTCCGCGGGGTCTCGCTGACGAACTTCAGCATGCGCAAGCCGCTCGTCTGACGGTCATGGCCGGCCGGTGGGCTGCCGAGCACGAGGTTGTGGTCGTTCTGGCGCCCAGAGCGACCCCAACCTCATGCTCGGCCTCGGAGCTGTTCCCTCGGGGCCCGCCGGCGACCGAGGTGCGCGGTGGAGGGCGCTCTCGTCAGCCCGTCTGCTCGACCAGCACCGACAACGCGACGGCCGCCCCCGTGTCCACCTCGACGGTGACGCCATGGCCGAGGCGCAGGTCCACCTCGTCCCCGGTCGTCAGCGCGACGTACCCCGTGTCGCCGCGGCGGAACCCGCACGAGACCGATCCGAGGGCTGCGCCGTCGACCGTCACGTCCGCGTCTCCGTCGCCCTCGCACGTGATCGCCACGGTGAGGGGCGCAGCGCTCGGCACGTCCTCCCCGTCCGCGAGCGCCCCGGGTTCGACCGTGAGGTCGAGCGCGGAGCGCCCGACCGAGGACACGAACGCGACGCCCGACGTCAGGTCGCCCTGCGCTTCCAGGAGGTCGTCGGGCGTGACGGGGGTCGCCCCGCACCCGGTCACCAGGACGAGGGCAGCGGCCGCGCCCCCGGTCAGGAGCGCGGGCATCGATCGACGACGGGCACGTGCGGGTCCGGTCCTCATGGGCCCCGAGTATGCCAGCGGAGGTCTACTGGAAGTCCCGCGACCGTGACGCGACCTGCAGCGACAGCGGCGCGAGGTGCTCCGCGAGGAGGTTCGTGGCGCCGTCGGCCCGTTCGAGACGCCCCCGCACCACGAGCGCGGGCGACGACCGCGCGACCCGGCGGAACCGCTGCCACAGGCCGGGCGTGCAGATGACGTTGAGCAGGCCCGTCTCGTCCTCGATCGACAGGAACGTCACGCCGCCCGCCGTCCCGGGGCGCTGGCGGTGGGTCACGACTCCCCCGACCGCGACCCGCCGACCGGCCTCGTGCTCGACCGCTTCCGCGACCGTGATGACCCCGGCCCTGCGCAGCCCGGGGCGCACGTACTGGGTCGGGTACGAGTCGGTCGAGACGCCCGTGGCCCACACGTCCGCGACCGCGGTCTCGACCTCGCTCATGCCCGGCAGCGTGGGCGCCTCGACGCCGACCGAGACCCCCGGCAGCGTGTCCGGGCCCTCCTGGGCGAGCGCTCCCGCGGCCCAGAGCGCCTCGCGCCGGGCCACGCCCAGGGGTTCGAGCGCGCCGCCCGTCGCGAGCGCCTCGAGCTGGGCCGTGGTCAGGTCGACGCGACGCACCAGGTCGCGCAGGTCCGTGAACGGTCCGTCCGCACGCGCCGCGACGATCGCCTCCGCGACCGGGTCCCCCACCCCGCGCACGCTCCCCAGCCCCATGCGCACCGCGAGGGACAGGTCGGGGTGCGGGGCGCCGTCGGGCGGGGCGGGAGAGCGCGGGGCGGCGGGAACGCGTCGGGGCGCGGCGCCGTCGGGCCGCACGTCCCGGCCCGACGGCGCCCCCTCCCCGGCCTTCCGGCTCGCCGACACCCCGGGCAGGCGCTCGACCCCCGCCTTGACGCCCGACGCGTTGACGTCCGGGCGCAGCGCCGTGACCCCGTGACGACGCGCGTCCGCGACGAGCGACTGCGGCGAGTAGAACCCCATGGGCTGCGCCGCGAGCAGGCCCGCGAAGAACGCGGCCGGGTGGTGCACCTTGAGCCATGCGCTCGCGTACACGAGGTACGCGAACGAGTAGGCGTGCGACTCGGGGAACCCGAAGTCCGCGAACGCCTTGAGCTTGTCGAAGATCTGCTCGGCGACGTCCGGGGCGACCCCGTTCTTCGCCATGCCCGCCAGGAGCCGCCCGTGCAGCGCCTCCATGCGCTCGACCGACCGCTTGGAGCCCATCGCGCGGCGCAGCTGGTCGGCCTCCGCCGCGCTGAAGCTCGCGACGTCGATCGCCATCTGCATGAGCTGCTCCTGGAACAGCGGCACGCCCAGGGTCTTGGCGAGCGACTTCTCGAGCAGCGGGTGCAGGTACGTGACCTCCTCCCGTCCGCGCGCCCGGTTGATGTACGGGTGCACCGAGCCACCCTGGATGGGGCCGGGGCGGATGAGCGCGACCTCGATCACGATGTCGTAGAACGTGCGCGGCTGCAGGCGTGGCAGCGTCGCCATCTGGGCGCGCGACTCGACCTGGAACACCCCGACGGTGTCCGCCGCGCACAGCAGGTCGTAGACCGCGGGGTCCTCGTCGGGCAGCGAGTGCAGCTCGAGGTCCAGGCCCTCGTGCTCGGCGATCAGCTCGAACGCGACCCGGATCGCCGTGAGCATCCCCAGGCCCAGGAGGTCGAACTTCACGAGCCCCGCGTCCGCGCAGTCCTCCTTGTCCCACTGCAGGACCGTGCGCCCCTCCATGCGCGCCCACTCGACCGGGCACACCTCGATCACGGGCCGGTCGCACATGACCATGCCGCCCGAGTGGATGCCGAGGTGCCTCGGGAGTCTCAGGAGACGCTCCGCGAGGCTCAGCACCGGACCCGGGATCTCGCCCTCCTCGGCGGCCGACGGCGGACGGTGGGCGGGCACGACGTCGTGCGGGTCGTCGGAGCGCAGCGCGGGGTCGTCCCGCCGGTCCGCGTCGTCGTGAGCCAGCGGGTCGACGACGCGACCCGACAGGTCCGGGGTCCAGTCGGCGTGCCCCGCGTGCGGGCGGTCCGCACGCCGCCGCGACGGGCCCTGCCGGCCCTGCTTGCCCTGCTGGGGTGCACCGGTCCCCCAGACCTCGGCCATGCGGGCGTCCTTGGCCGCGGTGCGGGTCACGACGGCGGGCCGACCGACGGGCGTCGTGACCGCCCCCGCCCCTGCCGAGGCCGGGGCCCCCGCCGGAGCCGCCCCGTGCGCCCCGCGCGCGGCGATCGCCCGGTCGCGGGCCGCCCGGTCCGCCGCGGGCGACGACGGGTCCGGCCCGCGCAACGACCCCCAGCGCTCGATCGACTTGCTCCACGCGTCCTGCTGCCCGACGTCGTGCCCGAGGGCCCGCGCGGCGTCCCGCACCGCGGACCGGGGCCGGTAGGAGATGACGTTGGCGACCTGCGCCGCGTGCGTGCGCCCGAACCGCTCGTACACGTACTGGATGACCTCCTCGCGGCGCACCGACTCGATGTCGACGTCGATGTCCGGCGGCCCGTCCCGCTCGGGCGCGAGGAAGCGCTCGAACAGCAGGCCGTGCTTGACGGCGTCCACGGCCGTGATGCCGAGCGCGTAGCAGACGGCCGAGTTCGCGGCCGAACCGCGCCCCTGCGCGAGGATGCCGCGCGTGCGGCAGAACTCCACGAGGTCGTAGACGATGAGGAAGTACCCGGGGAACCCGAGCTGCTCGATGATCGCGAGCTCGTGGTCGATCTGCCGCCACGCCCCGGGCTCGCGCTCGGCCTCGCGAGGGCCGTAGCGGTCGGCTCCCCCACGCTCCACGAGCACGCGCAGCCACGACCGCTCGTCGTGCCCGTCCGGGACCGGGTACGGCGGCAGCTCGGGGGCCACGAGGCGCAGGTCGAACTGGCACTCGGCCCCCAGCTCCGCGGCCGTGACCACGGCCTGCGGGTGGCGACGGTGCCGGTCGAGCATCTCGGCCGCCGAACGCAGGTGCGAGGTGGGGGCTCCCGGCAGCCAGCCGTCCATGTCGTCGAGCGACGACCGGGCGCGCACGGCCGCGAGCGCCCCCGCGAGGGGCGCGTCGCGGGGGCGCGCGTAGTGGACGTTGCCCGTCGCGACGAGCGGCAGGCGTGCACCCGTGGCCAGGTCGGCGAGCGCGTCGCACAGGTCGCTGTCGCGGGGGTCGCCCGAGTCGGTGATCTCGACGGCCACGTTGTCCGGGCCGAAGACCTGGACGAGCCGGTCGAGCTCGCGGCGAGCGGCCCGCGGCCCCTCGGTGAGCAGCGCCGAGCGCACCGCGCCCTTGCGGCAGCCCGTCAGGACGAGCCACTGGCCGCCCGACTGCTCGCCGAGCAGGTCGAGACGGTAGTCGGCCGCCCCCTTGGTACCCGTCGCGAGGTGCGCGGTCGCGATCGCGCTCGACAGGTTGCGGTACCCGTCCGGGCCGCGGGCCAGGACGAGCAGGTGGGACGCCCGCGGGTCCGGCACGCCCGTGGGCGCGTCCAGGACGGGGGCAGCACCAGGGACGGGTGCGTCGGGCAGGTGCAGCTCGGCGCCGAACACGGTCGGCAGGGACACCGCGCGCGCCGCGGTCGCGAAGCGGACCACCCCGTACAGGCCGTCGTGGTCGGTCACCGCGAGCGCGGACAGCCCCAGGTGCGCGGCCTCGGCCGCGAGCTCCTCGGGGTGGCTCGCGCCGTCGAGGAAGCTGAACGCCGAGTGCGCGTGCAGCTCCGCGTAGCGGGGCGCCGAGCCGGCGGGCCTAGTCATAGACGGCCTCCACGGTCCAGCGCCCCTGGGCGCTCGCGAGCAGCACGCCGCGCCCGTCGTCGAGCAGCACCTGCAGGTACGCCCGACGGCGCGGGGTCTGGCTCCACCAGCGTTCGGCGAGCGGCCACGGCCCGGCCCAGCCGAGTACGCGGGCCGAGCGCGGCCGTCCCGACTCCCACCGCACGGTCGCGGGCGGTGCGCTCATCGCGAGGCGCACGTCCACGCGGACGGGGGCTCCGCCGTCGTCCAGGACCGTGACGTCCTCCGGGACGTCCAGCACGAGGGCCGGCGCGGGCTCGGGCAGGCGCCCCGGCCACGGCAGGTCCGCGCGACGCGGCGCGGGGGCCGCGTCGCCCCACGGGGCGAGGTGCACCTGGTCGTGGACGTCGCGCCCGCCCTGCGTGACGACGCTCAGCACGCCGTCCCCGCCCAGGAGGCCCTGGACACGGCCCAGCGCACGCTGGGCGCGCGCGTCCTCGCCGCTCGACGCGCCCCACAGCCGCGGCTGCTCGACCCCTGCGGCCACGACCTCCTCCGCGGTGATCGCGAGCCGCACGAGCGGTGAGGGCCGGTCCTCGGGCAGGTCCGGCAGGTCGTCGAAGGCCGTGCCGTCGTCCGGCTCGGTCCCCCGAGCGTCCCGACGCGGGCCCTGTCGCCGCTGCCGCTGCTCCTGGCGCCGGCGCTGCCCCAGCGCGACGCGCGACGCCGTGAGCCACCCTTCGAGCTGCCAGCGCACGCGGTCGGTGATCCGGGCCGCGGTGAGCCCGCCCATGGCCCCGTCGTCGCAGCGCCAGGTCCGTTCGAGCTCGCGCCCGTCCTCGGTGCGGGCCGTGATGCGCAGCCGACCGCACGACGAGGACCGCTCGACGAGCTGGGCGTGCAGGTCCTCGGCGAGCCTCCGGGCCGCGAAGGTCGCGACGTCGACGCGCTCGGCGGGCGGGTCGAGCTCGCACTCGACGGCCACGTCCGCCTCGATGCGGCGCCTCGCGGGCGGGCGCAGGTCCTCGCCCTGCGCCAGGCGCTGGGCCCACGCGCCCAGGTCGCCGAAGCGCGAGCGCACGCTCGCTGCGGGCAGGGCCGCGAGGTCCGCGAAGGTCCGCAGCCCGAGCCGCCCCAGGAGGTCGACGAGCTGCGCGACGGGCTGGGCGTCGCCCACGACGACGTGCGCGAGCTCGCCCAGCGGGCGCGGGGCGAGGTAGGCGCGCGAGGTCCCGGCGGGCACGACCGCCGAGGCCCGCGCCGCGAGCACGGCCGCGAGGATCCCGTCGGCGACGCCGACCTGGCTCTCGTGGCCCGTGTCCTGCGCGACCCGCTCGACGAGCACCTGCGCGAGACGTTCCTCGGTGCCGTGGTAGCGCGCGGGACCGCCCGAGGGCAGGAGCAGGAGCCCGGGGCGCGCGACCTCGATGCCTGCGACCACGGTCTCGGCCGCGAGCGCGACGGGCTCGAACTCGCGCGCGTCGCGGCCGTCGTCGGCGTCGAGCAGCTCGATCTCGGGGCAGCACTCCTGCGCCCGACGGCGTCGCATACCCCGGCGCACGCCCTGCGCCCGGGCGGTGGCCGAGACCGCGAGGACCCGGCGACCGTCGTGCGTGGCCGCCGGCACGTGCGCGGGGACCTGGGCCGCCCTCATGGCCGCGAGGACCGGCCAGTCCGGCACCCACAGGACCGCTGTGCGGGTGGCCGTGGTCTCGGTGCTCATCCGACGAGCCGGAGGCCGGGCGGGGTCTTCTCGACCTGCCGCGGGTTCTTCACGGCGTGCGCGCGCAGCGGCAGCTCGACCTGGCGCTCGATGCCGCGCGAGGCCCCGGCCCGCCCGCTGCGCTCGACCGTCAGCCGGCGCCGGCGGAGGTACCCCGCGCCCTGGTCCACGCCCGACCACGTGCCCTCCCGGACCGTGAGGACCACGTGCGCACCGGCCCAGGGCTGTGCCGCGACGAGCAGGTTGCCGCGCTCGCGGGCACGCGAGGTCAGCCGGCGGCGGTCGGTGTCGGTCAGTGCGGCCTGCGGGCCGACCACGACGACGTCGATCCCGTCGAGCAGGGCCGCGACGGCTGCCGCGGCGTCGGGTCCCGGGGACGGGACGAGCGCGACACGGCCGAGGTCGATCCCGGCCTCGGCCGCTGCGAGGACCCCGAGGCGGGGGAACCCGACCATCGCGGTCCAGGCCCCCGTGCGCGAGGCCTCCGACAGCAGCGCGAGCAGGAGCGAGGTGGAGCCGTCGACCACCACCGCGGTACCGCGCTGCAGACCGCCGAAGGGCAGCAGACCGGTCAGCTCGTCGGGGACCGGGAGGAGCCTCTCCTCCCCCGTGCTCCCCGGTGCCCGCCGGGCCGAGAGCTCCGCGCGGCGCAGCACCGACCGGGCGAGCAGGGTCCGCTCGGCGTGCGTGGGGCCGGTGGCGCCTGCGGTGTCCGCGGGGCCGCCCAGGGCCGCCAGGAGGGCGTCGTCGACCAGGGTCATGACACCTCCTGCACGCTCGAAAGACATTCGAACAGGTGTTCGAACACTTCCAGTACACGCCTTCCCCGAGGGGGTGTCAACTCGCCCGAGCCCCTCGGCGCCGGGGGTCAACCAGTGGTCGATAGTTCGTCGATCGCGCAACTATCTACTAGGTATCCGGGCATTCCGGAAGTCTCACTCGGGGCTTCAAGCTTGGGCAGGAATCGGCGGATTCCCGGCGATCTCAGGCCCTCCCGCACGGCGCCACGCGAGGCCAGACCCTCGAGCGGCACTCGAGAGAACGACGACCTGTGTCATCGAGCGTGCGAGGGGCGGACCCGGAGCGCGAGGACCACGTAGACCCCGACCGCGACGAGGCCGGCCAGGGCCCCCAGGACCGTGGAGGCGGTCGGCCCCTCGTCGACCGTCCGCCAGGTCCCGAGCGCGACCCCCACCCCCGTGAACAGCCCCAGGAGGACGAACGCCGCCTTCTCCCCCGCGAGCGGCCCCCGGCGGCGCACCGTGATCGCGATACCGAGCGCGGCCACGAGGGCCAGGGCACCGAACAGCACCACGGCGGTCGTGGTGTCGTGGATGAAGTACCCCCTTCCTCGCCGCTGCTGCATCAGCAGGATGGGGGCGATGACCGCCAGGATGATCAGGACGACGCTCTGCGTCGTCCCCTTGCGTCGCTTCTGCACCCGCACATGGTGGCAGACGCGACACCTCGGCAGCCCCGGACGAACGCCCGAGGGGCCCGGCCTGTGCAGGCCGGACCCCTCGGGCGTTCGTCGTGCGTCAGGCGTCAGCCGCAGGCGGTCCCGGTGAAGGGGACCTCGACGGATCCTGCCTGCCCGGGCGAGCCCGCCGGGGAGACGTCGACGACGGCAGTGCCACCCTCGACGCCCACGGCCCGCGTGCTGAACGCGGCGTGCGCCCGCTTCTCGGGCGAGAGTGCGGAGAAGGTCCGGCTGCCGTACGGCGTCGTGACGACGACGTCGACGGGCGCCGCGTCGTCGTTGACGACGTCGACCGACAGCTGGGCCCGTCCGGCCACGCACCGCACGGTCGCGGTGGCCGTCACCTGCACGGGCTCGGCCGGCGCCGCCCCGCGCACCTCGAGGTCGTAGAGCGACAGGTACGGGTTGAGGCTCTTGGCGGTCGTCGTGACCCTGACGTACCGTGCGGCGGTCGCCGGCACGGTCAGGACGTCGGTGCGAGCCCCTCCCGCGAGCCCGGTCCTGGTCACGAGGGGGGACCAGGCGGCGCCGTCCTGCGACACCTCGACGCGGTAGGCGGTCGCCGAGGCGGCCTCCCAGCGCAGCGTGATCTCGTCGACCGTCCTGGCCGTGCCGAGATCCACCTGGACCCAGGGCTGCGCGCTGTAGTCGGCCGACCATCGCGTCGAGGGGTCGCCGTCGACGACGTTGGCCGCCGTCATGGTCGTGCCCGACTCGACGCCCGAGGCCGTCGCGACGGCACCCAGGGCGAGGTCCGGACGACCCAGGACGCTCAGTCGCCACGCGCCGACGCCGTCCGGACCGCCGACGACCGAGCTCAGCCGGACGTACCGGGCCTCGTGGGCGCCGAACGTGGCGCGGTCGATCCCCGGCCCGGTCGTGTTGCGATGCCGGGACGCCCTCGTCCAGGTGGACCCGTCGGCCGAGACCTCGACCGTGTAGCTCGTGGCTGCTGCCGCGGTCCAGTCGACCTCCACGGCGCCGACCGTCTGCACCGACCCCAGGTCCACGGTGAGCGTGGCGGGCGCCGTCGACCGCGTGCTCCAGCGCGTCGTCGTCTGGCCGTCGGTGAGGTGCTCGGGACCGTTGCCCTCGTCAGCGGACGAGGCCGTCACGGTCGCGCCGTGGCTCAGCTCGCCCGCGAGCTGGCCGCCTCGCGTGAAGTCGACCACCTCGATGCCGGGGCCCAGGCCCAGGGTGCGCGTGAGCGCCGAGAACTGCGCGAACGTGAGCTCGGGCGTCGCGCCGTCCCAGGTCTTCTGCGCGATCGTCGGGAAGGACAGCTCGACCAGGCCGTGCACGTCCTGCTGCGTGTAGTCGGCGTGCACGAGGTCGTTCCAGACCGCGAACATGGCTCCCTCTGCGGCCCCCTCGGGCACGGTCTTGTTCCCGGTCCGGTTGGGCGCCCAGGACGAGTACAGCCACTGGTTGTTGAGCCCGTTGCCGTGGTAGTAGCTCGCGAACGGGACGACGTACAGCGTCGAGTCGTCGGTGTTGAGGAACCGGTAGCCGTCGGCGTACGCCGACTCGATCGAGTACCAGCCGCCGTTCCACGAGTTGATCGTCACGTCACGGTCGTAGCCGTTCGCGTTGCCGTGCATCTGGGTGAAGCTCCCCCAGGCGCGCGGGTGCTTGCCGAGGCTGCGGACGTGGGCAGCCATGGTGTTGAAGTAGTCCCGGAAGAGCGCGGGCGACGCGTAGTACTCGTCGACCCCCATGTGGACGTCGGGGCCCTCGAACCACGGCGCGAACTCGGTGAAGATCGACTTCATGACCGCCGTCGCCTCGGGCTTGCTCAGGTCCAGGTGGTCGGAGTTGCCGCCGTTCGTGCCGAGCTCGGGCTTCCAGCGGACGACCGAGCGCGCATGGGCGGGCCCCTCGATCTCCGGGATGATCGTCACGGCGTGGGCTGCGGCGGTGTCCTCGAAGGACTGCCAGTCCGCCCGGTCGTAGGCTCCGTCGGTCGACGCGAGACCCGCGAACGCGGGGTTGTCGGACTGGAGCCGGAAGCCGGCCTGAGCGTCGGCCCAGTTGCCGCCCGCGGGGCTGATCTCGTTGTCCATGAGGTGGATCTGGAACTCGTTGAGCTTGAACCAGCTCATCATCGAGATGTAGTCGCGGACGAACTCGGGCGTGAAGAAGCGCCGCCCCACGTCGAGCATGAAGCCGCGCGAGGCGTAGTCGGGCCAGTCGACCGACTCCCCGACGGGCACGCTTCCGCGGCCCGGGCTCTGGACCAGCACCTGCAGGAGGCTCCGGGTCCCGTAGAAGGCCCCCTGCTCGGTCGGTGCGGCCACGGTCACGCGTCCCGGGTCGACGTCGAGGACGTAGCCTTCCTCGTCGAAGCGCTCGCCGCCCGCGGCGTGGACGAGCGTCGGGTCGACGACCAGCACGATGTCGCCCTCGTCCGGTGCCGCGTCCACGGCGACGGGGACCGTGCGGGCCGTGAGGTCGGCGATGTCCGCCGCGACCTGCGCGCCCATCTCCTCGAGCGCGGCAGGGACGACGATCCGGGTCGAGGAGTCGAGATCGAACGACCCGCTGCCTCCCGTCCACTCCTTGAGCGTCGGGACGACCGCGGGCTTGGCGTTGGTGGCGTCGGCGGCCGCGGGAGCCGTCAGGGCGACGCTCCCGGCGGCCGTGCCGAGCGCGAGGGCGAGGGCGGTGGCCGAGGCGACCGCCCGTCGTCGGGCACCGGACGACCTGCGTCCGGACAGGGGCCCTCTGGTGGGGCTCACGGGTGGTGGGACTGCGTGCATGGCGACCTGCTCTCTGGTCGGCGATGCGCCCGGGGGTCTGCCGGGACCGGTGGCGATCGACGCTCGTGACATGGCATCTGTGGCACTCACTGCGTGGCCCGAGGATCGCCCGGGCAGTCACCAGATTTGCGGTGGTGACGGAGTTTGTCAATAGCGAGGCCTAAACAAGCACAATCCTGCAAAGTGTGGTTCGCTGGGCGGGCAAGGGGGGACAATTCACCGCGCGCTTCCGACGCCACCGACGACCCCGCACCTGGCCCCTCCCCCGCCCACCGGGCACGATGGGACGATGAACCTCGCCGACCGGCCCCTCGCTCCCGACCCCTACTCGCTCCTGCCCCAGGTCCCACGCTTCAGCGTCACGAGCGACGACGTCGCGCACGGCGAACCCATGGCACGCACGCACGCGGCCGGCGGCGCCAACCGGTCGCCCGAGCTGTCCTGGAACCACTTCCCCGCGGCCACACGCTCGTTCCTCGTGAGCTGCTTCGACATGGACGCGCCGACCCCGGCGGGCTACTGGCACTGGACCGTCGTCAACGTGCCCGCGTCCACCGTGACGCTCGCGCAGGGCGCAGGGTCGCCCGGAGGCGGTTACCTCCCGCCGGGAGCGGTGCAGACCCGGCACGACGGCGGTGGGCCGGGCTACCTGGGCGCCGCACCCCCGCCCGGCGACAGACCGCACCGGTACGTGTTCGCGGTGCACGCGCTCGACGTCGAGACGCTCGACGTCACCCCCTCGACGACCGCGACCGCGGTCGCCATGGCCGCCGTGTTCCACACGATCGGGCGAGCGACCATCACACCGACCTACCAGGTCCTGGTCGCCGCATGAGCCACGACAGGATCGACCGCCTCACCCTTCCGACCCTCGGCGACCTCGACTGGGTCCCCGCGACGACCCGGCCCGACCTGCTCGCACCGGCGGTCGCCGAGGCCCTCGCCCGGTGGACCGCTCAGGACCCCCGCGTCGCCGAGCAGGTCGCCGTCGTCGAGATCGACCCGGACCTCGCCGACACCGCGACGCTCAACGCGGCCCACGACCTGCCGCCCGCGGTCTCCGCGAACTGCGTCCTGGTCGCTGGGCGGCGCGGCGGCGACGAGCGGACCGCCGCGGCCGTCGTGCGGGCCACGACCCGGGCCGACGTGAACACGCGCGTGCGGTCGCTGCTCGACGTGCGCAAGGCCTCGTTCCTGCCCATGGACCGCGCGGTCGCCGAGTCCGGCATGGAGTACGGCGGGATCACCCCGATCGGGCTCCCCGAGGGATGGCGCGTGCTGCTCGACGCCGCCGTCGCCACGGACGGCGAGGCCGCGCTGATCGGGAGCGGGCTGCGCCGCTCCAAGCTGCTGCTGCCGGGGGCCCTGCTCGCGCGGCTGCCCGGGGTCGAGCTGGTCGAGGGGCTGGGCGTGCCGGTGGGGTGAGCAGCCCTCACGACCGTCAACCCTCGGCGCGGCCCTCACGACCGTCAACCCTCGGCGCGGCCCTCACGCCAGTAGCCCATGAACGCGACCGACCGACGGTCCACACCGCGCTCGGACACGAGGTAGCGCCGCAGCGTCTTGATGACCGAGGCCTCCCCGGCGAGCCACGCGTAGAGCTCGGCGCACGCGACCAGGGGTGCGCCGTCGTCGTCCACGGGAACATCCCAGAGGATGTCCGTGTCGACGTCGACGTCCTCGAGCTCGGCCACCTCGCCGGCCGTGCCGGGGCGCGCCGCGAGCCCGCGCGCGGCGCAGGTCAGCGAGTGGGTCGCACCGCACACGTTGCGCTCGAGCAGGCGGTCCGCGGCCTCGCGGACGGCGGGCACGAGCAGGTCGCCGTGCATCCGGCCCTCGCGGGCGAGCCAGGTGACGTTCACGCCGGCGGGCGCCGTGACGGGCAGGACGTCACCGGCGTGCGGGACCTCGAGGAAGACCTCGCCAACCTCGTCGGCCGGGAGGGACTCGAGGATCGAGGCGATGGCCGGGACCGCGGTCTCGTCCCCGGCGAGCAGCAGCGCGTGGCTACGGACCGGGCGCGAGAACTCGACGCCGCCGTGAGCACCGTGCCACAGCCCGTTGGGGCCCAGCAGGACGACCTCGGTACCGGGGCGCGCAGCGAGCGCCCACCGGGACGCGGGGCCCGCGTCGCCGTGCAGGACGAGGTCGACGTCCACCTCGGAGACCTCAGGACGCACCGCGCGCACGGTGTAGGTGCGCAGCGGGTTGCGGCGCTCCTCGGGCTGGGCGCGCCACGCGGCGTACCACTCGCCCGTGCGGTCGAGGTGCTCGTAGCCGCCGTCGGTCGCGGGCAGGACGAGCTTGATGCGCTGGTCCAGGCCGTTGTCGGCGAACTCGTGCAGGTCGTGGCCCGTGAAGGTCACGCGCAGGAAGCTGGGGGCCAGGCGCTCGACCCGTCGCACCTGCACGTCGAACATGCGGAACGGGGAGATCTCCTGCTCGGTCACGACACTGGTCTGGCTCACGTAGGCGAGCCTAACCAAACATCGGGCTCGGGTGAACCCCCGGACCCGTCCCTGTGGTCGGGATCACTCTCACGCCTCGCGGCCGCGGCTGCGCCACAGGAGCCACACGAAGTACGGCGCACCGATGAGCGCCGTCGTCAGGCCCGCGGGGATCTGGGCGGGTGCGATGACCGTGCGGCCCACGGTGTCGGCGACGCTCACGAGGACGGCCCCGAGCAGCATCGAGACCGGGATGACGCGACCGTTGCGGGACCCGACGAGGGCCCGCGCGGCGTGCGGGGCGACGAGACCCACGAAGCCCACGACGCCGACCGCGCACACCGCCGCGGCCGTCAGCACCGCGCTCGCGCCCAGGAGCAGCAGGCGCGTGCGGTCGAGGCGCAGACCCAGGACCCGCGGGGTGTCCTCGTCGAGCGCCAGGACGTCCATCTCGCGCCGGTGGAGCACCGCGACGGGCACGACCACGAGCAGCGCGAGCACGACGGGGACCACGTGCTCGAGCGTGCGCCCGTACGTGGACCCGGACAGCCAGGTGAGCGCGAGGTTGAGGTTCCACGGGGCCACGACGACGATCACGAGCGTGGTCAGGGCCGTGGCCCCCGCACTCATGCCGATGCCGATGAGCACGAGGCGGTCCGAGCTCAGCCCGCCCCGGTACGCCAGGCGGTAGACGATCGCGAACGTCCCGAGCGCGCCGACGACGGCCGCCACGGACATCCCCACGATGCCGACGCCGGGCACGAGCAGGACGACCGCGACGGCCCCCAGGCCCGCGCCCGCGGTCACGCCGAGCAGCCCCGGCTCGGCCAGCGGGTTGCGGCACACGGCCTGCACCACGGTTCCCGCCAGGCCCAGCGCGGCGCCCGCGAGGATCGCGGCGAGCGCGCGCGGGAAGCGCTGGTCGAGCACGAAGCTCACCTGCTTGCCCGCCCGGTCGGCGGCCCAGTTGAGGACGTCGCCCGTGAGCAGGAGCCGGTCGCCCAGCAGGAGCGCCGCGATCGTGGCCGCGACCAGGAGCGCGACCAGGACAGCCGTGACCACCAGCGCGCGGCGCGAGGTGCGCGGCCGGACGTGCGCGGCCCGGGTCCCCGCAGCAGGTCCCGAGTCCTTGAGGCGGCGCGCGAGCCACACGAGCGTCGCGGCGCCGAACACGGTCGTGATGACGCCCGTCGGGACGGCGACGCCGTAGGTGCCGGGCAGCACGAGGCGCAGCAGGACGTCGGCGCCCAGGATGACGATCACGCCCGCGATCCCCGAGAGCGGGATGAGCACACGGTGCCGGTTGAGGCCCGGCACCTTGCGCGCCACGAGGCGCACGATCACTGGAGCGCACAGTCCGACGAACCCGACCGGGCCCGCGACCGTGACGGCCGTCGCGGACAGCAGGACCGCGAGCAGGATGGTCACGACGCGCGTGGCGCGCACGTCGATCCCGAGCACGGTCGCGGTGTCGTCGCCCAGTGCCAAGAGGTCCAGCCGGTGGGCCACGAGGACCAGCCCGCCGAGTCCCACGGCGACGAGCGGGGCCGCGAGCGCGACCTGCGACGTGCCGGACTGGACGATCGAGCCGCTCCCCCACGCGAAGAGCCCCATGGTCTCCTGCTGGAACAGCACGAGCAGCACGGTCGTCAACGAGTGCAGGGCCAGGGTGATCGCGGAGCCCGCGAGGATCAGCCGGGTGGGCCCGGCCGCGCCGCCGCGCGCCAGGACGAGCACCAGGCCCGAGGCCGCGAGGCCACCGATCAGCGCCAGGGTCCCCGAGAGGTAGAACGGGAGCGTCACGCCGACCACGGCCGCGCCCACGACCGCGACGTAGGCGCCCGCGTTGACCGCGAGCGTGTCGGGCGAGGCCAGCGGGTTGCGCGCCACCGACTGGAGCGCGGCTCCGGCCGCGCCGAGCGAGACGCCCACGAGGAGGCCCGCGAGCAGGCGGGGCAGGCGCGAGGCGACCAGGACGGCGGCCACGGTCCGGTCCGCGTCGGCATCGCCGCCGGTCCCGCCCACGACGAGCCTCAGCAGGTCGCCGAGGCCGACGTCGGCCGTCCCCTGCGTGAGGTGGATCGCGGCCAGCACCAGGACGACGAGGATCGCGACGACGAACGCCGAGGCGACCGTCAGGCGGAACCGGACGCGCGAGCGCCCCAGGGGAACCGGCGGGGCCAGGAGCCCCGAGGAGTCGTCCGGGACCTCGCTCTGGGCCGTCGAGAGTCCCCCCGGGGCGCTCGTGCTCACTGGGTCAGTGCCGCGACGAGCGCGTCGACGTAGGCGTTGGCCGAGGCCGGGCCGCCGAACATCCAGATGCCGTCGGGGATGCGGTGCACGTCACCGGCGACGACGAACGGGAGCTGCTGCCAGATCGCGTTGTCCTTGAGCCCGTCCGCGAACGGGTCGGCCTCGGAGTCGCTCGCGGCGTAGACGAACTGGACGTCGCTCAGCGCCGTGAGGCCCTCGACGTCGGTCTGCGCGAGGCCGTAGTCGGGGTCGCCCTCGCCGGTCCAGGCGTTCTCGAGGCCCAGCTCGGCGCCGACCGCCCCCAGGAACGAACCGGGCGTGTACATGCGCACCGAGACGGTGCCGTTGTTGACCCAGCCGTCGGCCATGACGTACGAGGCGCCCGCGACGCCGGCCTCGTCGAGGGCCTTCTTGCCCTCGGCGACCTTGGTGTCGAAGCCCGCGAGCAGCTCGGCACCCTTGTCCTCGGTACCCGTCGCGGTCGCGAGGGTCTCGACGGTCTGACGCATGTACCCGATCGGGTCGGTGCCGTCCGAGCCGCGCAGGGTGACGACGGGCGCGATGTCCTCGAGCTGGTCGATCACGTTGTCGGCCGTGTCCGTGGTGACGGCGATGAGGTCGGGCTCGAGCGCGGAGATCGCGTCGAGGCTCGCCTCGCCGCGCGTGCCGACGTCCGGGGTGGAGGCGTCGAGGGGCACCGAGGTGTCCCAGGTGTTGTAGCCCTCGACGTCGGCCTGGCCGACGATGTCGACGCCGAGCGCGAGCAGGTTCTCGGTCAGGCCCCACTCGAGCGAGACGACCTCGGTCGCAGGAGCGTCGAGCGTCTGCTCGCCGCGCTCGTCGGCGAAGGTGACGGGGCCCGCGTCGGAGGCGGCGGTCGCGTCGGCCGTGCCGGCGTCGGCCTCCTCCGTGATGCCGCACGCGGTGAGGGTGAGCGCTGTCACGAGCAGGACGGCGGGCAGGCCGGTCCGGAGGGTCGTTCGCATGGGGGTCCTGTGTCCTTGAGGTGCGGCCCGCGCCGGGACGGCGTCGGGCTCGGTGGGCCACCGCGCGGGGGTGCGCGGCGGCACGGGGTGCGTCGGCCCGGCCGTCAGGGGACGGCGACGAGCCTGCGGGTCGTGTGCCGCCCGACGGGCGCGGTCTGCACCGTGCCGGTCAGCGGGTCGTGCGTGACCTCGATCCGGATGCCGTAGGTCTCGCTCAGGGCGTCGGCCGTCAGGACGTCCGCGGCCTCGCCCGCGGCGCGGACGACGCCGCGCTGGAGCAGGACCACGTGGTCGGCGACCGCGGCCGCCTGGTTGAGGTCGTGCAGCACGACGCCCACGGCCACGCCGTGGTCGTCCGCGAGGTCGCGCACGAGGTCGAGGATCTCGACCTGGTAGCGCAGGTCCAGGTAGGTCGTGGGCTCGTCGAGGAGCAGCACGCCCGTGTCCTGCGCGAGGCACGTCGCGAGCCACACGCGCTGGAGCTCGCCTCCCGACAGCTCGTCGACGCCGCGCCCGGCCATGGCCGCGACGCCCGTGACGTCCATGGCCCACGCGATCGCGCGGGCGCCGTCGGGGTCCGTGGAGCGGAAGCGCGCCCGGTGCGGGTGCCGTCCGTACCCGACGACGTCGCGCACGCTCACGCCGTTGGGCGTGGGCCTGCTCTGCGAGAGCAGCGTGACGCGGCGCGCGAAGTCCTTGGGGTGCAGCGCGAGCGCGTCGGGTACGTCGGGCAGGCTCACGGTCCCGTCGAGCGGCTTGTGCAGCCGGGCGAGCGAGCGCAGGAGCGTCGACTTGCCGCTCCCGTTGGGCCCGATCAGCGCGGTGACCTGTCCGGGGAGCAGACGCAGCGAGGCGTCGTGCACGACGGCGTTCCCGTCGTACCCGAGGCTCAGCCCGGTCCCGGCGAGGGCCGGGAGGGCGGGGTCCTGGGCTGCCGTGGTGTCGTCGGCTCCCGATAAGGTCTGGCTCACAGAGGTGAGCCTAACCAAACATTGCCGCCGGGTGAAAGTCCCAGGACCGAACCTGTGGCGGGGATCACGCTGCCGTGGACGCAGGGATCAGCGCACGATCGTCACGGGGCAGTGCGCCTCGCGCACCAGCGCGTGGCTCACCGAACCCAGGACGAGCGCCGCGAAACCACCCCGGCCGCGCGAGCCCACGACGAGCCGCTCAGCCCCCTCCGAGGCCCTGACCAGCGCGGGAGCCGGGTAGGCCTCGACCGTCTCGCCCTCGACGTCGATCCCGTCGAACGCCTCGCGCACCTGGGCGAGCGCCGCGGCGAGCTGCCGCTCGGCACCCTGCTCGGCGCGCTCGCGCGGGAACTCCGCGGCGACATAGCTCTCGAGGTGGGCCGAGGCCCGCGTCCACCAGGCCACCACGACACGCAGGGACGCCTGGCGCGAGACGGCCACCTCGGCCGCGTGCAGCAGCGCGTCGGTCGAGGCCGCCGACCCGTCGACCCCCACGACGACGGGCAGGTTCACGTCGCGCAGCGCCTCGACGTCGCCGTGCACCACGACGACCGGACAGTGCGCGTGCGCCGCGACCGCGAGCGCCACCGAACCGCCCAGCTCACCGCGCACCCGACCGTGGTCCCCCGATCCGACGACCACGACCGAGGCGTCGAGCGACGTCCCGACCAGGGCCGCGGCCGGCGTCGCGTACTCGAGCGACGCCTCGACCTCGACGTCCGGCTCGACCTCGAGCGCCTTGCCCCGACCCCGCTCGGCCAGGGCGCGGGCGCCGGCCTGCGCGTTCTCGCCACCGCCCGGCAGGGAGGGTTCGAGGTGGGTGTCGTGCGCGTCACGCGCGAAGACGACGTCGAGCCGCGTGCTGCGCCGTCGGGCCTCACGCGCAGCCCACCGCACCGCGGAGGTCGCCGAGGGCGACCCGTCATACCCGACAACGACCGGTCCGACGCTGGACATACGTCCATGGTCACCCCGCGGACGCCCCGGCGCCAGGCGCGACGACCTCGCGCACCGGCGGCCGGTCCCGGCGGACGACGCCCCGGGCGGGCTGCCGCCGGTCACGCACCCGGCTCTCGGTGGACCGCCGCCCGGGCGACGGCACGTCCGACCAGTCCCACGACGAGCACCGCCGACCCCGCGAGCACGGACGCAAGCGGGAGCGAGGCCGCGAGCGTCAGGCAGCCGACGAGCCCCAGGACCTGGAGGCCGCGAGGCCACCGACGGTCGTCGGGCCCCTGCGTGAGGGCCGCCAGGTTGGCGACCGCGTAGTACGTCAGCACCGCGAAGGACGAGAACCCGACGGCCGTGCGGACGTCTGCCACCAGGACGAGGACGACGAGGACGGCCCCCAGCACGGCCTCGGCCCGCGCCGGAACGCGATGGACCGGGTGCACCGCCGCGAGAGGGCGGGGCAGGTCCCCCTCGCGAGCCATCGCGAGGGTCGTCCGTCCCACCCCGGCGACCAGCCCCAGGAGCGCTCCTCCGCAGGCCGCGGCGGCACCGACCCGCACGACCACGTCCCCTCCGGGCCACCCGGCCGCGCCGACGACGTCGGCGAGCGGCGCCGTCGACCCCGCGAGGCCGTCCGCGCCGAGCGCCCGCAGCGCGCCGAACCCGACCACCGCGTAGACGACCACCACGATCCCGAGCGCGAGCTGGATCGCGCGCGGGATCGTGACCCGCGGGTTCCGCACCTCCTCGCCCAGCGTCGCGACCCGCGCGTACCCGGCGAACGCGAAGAACAGCAGCCCCGCGCTCTGGAGCACGCCGTGCACCCCGTGGGGTGCGCCCCCGCCAGGCTGGGCCTCGGCGGCGGGGACCTGCCAGGCCGCCACGACCACGAGCACCAGGACGAGCGCGGTCGCGGCGACCAGGACGCGCGTGACCTGGGCCGTACGGGTCACGCCCCGGGCGTTGACGGCGACCAGCGCCACGACGACGAGCGCGGCCACGGGTCGCTGCGCGCCGGGCGCGGCGTAGGCCGCGAAGGTCAGGGCCATGGCCGCGCACGAGGCCGTCTTCCCGACGACGAAGGACCACCCCGCGGCGAACCCCCACCACGGTCCGAGGCGTTCGCGCCCGTACGCGTAGGCCCCGCCCGACGTCGGGTACCGGGCCGCGAGCTGCGCCGTGGACGTCGCGTTGGCGTACGCGACCAGGGCCGCGAGCCCCAGTCCCCCGAGCAGCCACCACCCTGCAGCGGCGGCCGCCGGGGCGAAGACCGCGAACACCCCGGCGCCGAGCATCGAACCGACGCCGATCACGACGCCGTCCGCGAGGCCCAGGCGCCGGGCGAGCGGGGCGGGCTGGGGGGACTCTGCGGGCTGTGCGGTCACGGTGCGACCGTAGCGAGGCCGGGTGAACGGGAGGTGCCGCGCACCGCTGGGTGCATGGTTCCGCTGCTGCTCGCCGAGCGTGTCGCAGCCGAACCACGCGCTCGACGTCCGCCCGGAGAATTCCCGCGACGAACGGATGCACCGTGGGTAGGGTCGGAACCGGTGGACGTGAGGCGTGACGACCCTCGGCCCGGCTCTCGCAGCACGGGCGGACGTCCCCCGCGCGTGCGGCGTACCGACGAGAGGCCGGGACCTCCCGGCGAAGGAGTGGTGGCACAGCGACCTAGCCCCCGCCCGCTCCTCCAGGGCCTTCGCCTGCTGGAGGAACCATGAGACCACCCACCCCACCCGTCGCGCTTCCCGGATCCCGCACCCTCGCCGCCGACCTGTCCTCCGTGCCCCCTGGCACGTCCGTGACGCTCAACGGCTGGGTGCACCGGCGCCGGGAGCTCTCCGCGGTCACCTTCCTGGTGCTGCGCGACCGCTCGGGCCTGGCCCAGATCGTCGTGCGGGCGGACTCCGAGCAGGACGCGCCGCCCGAGGAGACCGTGGTCGAGGTCACGGGCACCGCCACGGCGAACGCCCAGGCGCCCGGCGGGATCGAGGTGACCTCACCGACCCTCGTCCTCCTCACCGACCCCGCGGCGACCCCACCCGTCGAGCTCTGGCGCCCCACGCTCGACGTGGCGCTGCCGACGATGCTCGACCACGCGGCCGTCGCATGGCGCCACCCCGCCCAGCGTGCGCGGTGGGAGGTCGCGGCCGCGTCGTTGCGAGGCTTCCGCGAGGTGCTCGACGCGCAGGGGTTCACCGAGGTGCACTCGCCCAAGATCGTCGCGTCGGCGACCGAGTCGGGGGCGAACGTGTTCGCGGTCGACTACTTCGGCGGTCCCGCCTTCCTGGCGCAGAGCCCCCAGCTCTACAAGCAGCAGCTCGTCGGGGTGTTCGAGCGCGTGTACGAGGTGGGACCGGTCTTCCGCGCCGAGCCGCACGACACGGTCCGCCACCTCGCCGAGTACGTCTCGCTCGACGTCGAGCTCGGGTTCGTGCACGACCACCGCGATGTGCTACGGGTCCTGCGCGACGTCCTGGCGGGCATGGTCGCGGGGGTGCGCGAGCTCGCGCACGGGGCGGTCGCGGCCCAGGGCTTCGCCGTCCCGGTCGTGCCCGACGAGATCCCCGTGATCCACTTCGCCGAGGCGCTGGCCCTGGTCGGCGCGCCCTCGGACGAGCCCGACCTGGCCCCCGAGCACGAACGCGCCCTGGGGAGGTGGGCGCTCGCCGAGCACGGCAGCGACTTCCTCGCCGTCGAGGGCTATCCGATGGCCAAGCGCCCCTTCTACACGCACCCTCAGGCCGACGACCCGAGGTGGAGCAACAGCTTCGACCTGCTCTTCCGCGGTCTCGAGCTCGTCACGGGCGGGCAGCGGCTGCACCGGTACGCGGACTACGTCACGGCGATCACGGCCCGCGGCGAGGACCCGGCCACCTACGCGACCTACCTCGAGGCGTTCGAGCACGGCATGCCGCCGCACGGCGGTTTCGCGATCGGCCTCGAGCGCTGGACGGCTCGCCTGACCGGGGCGACGAACGTCCGGGAGGTCACGCTGTTCCCGCGTGACCTGCACCGGCTCGTGCCCTAGCCCGCCGCCCCACGCCCGCCGCCGTCGAGTGCGTGGTTCGGCTGCGACTCGCCGGGCGTGTCGCAGCCGAACCACGCACTCGAGGAACGCGACGGACCGCCGGGCCTCAGGCCATCGAGTCCCGCCACGCCTCGTGCAGGGTCGCGTAGCGGCCGCTCCCCGCCGCGAGGTCGCTGGGCGAGCCGTCCTCGACGATGCGCCCGAGCTCCATGACGAGCACGCGGTCCGCGATGGCCACCGTGGACAGCCGGTGGGCGATGATGATCGCCGTCCGGTCCGCGAGCAGGGTCTGCAGGCCGTGCTGCACCAGCCGCTCGCCCGGGACGTCGAGCGAGCTGGTCGCCTCGTCGAGCACGAGCACCGCGGGGTCCGCGAGGAACGCGCGCGCGAAGCTCAGGAGCTGGCGCTGCCCGGAGGATACCCGCCCGCCCCGCTTGTTCACCTCGGTGTCGTAGCCCTCGGGCATCGCCATGACGAACTCGTGCGCACCGACGGCACGGGCGGCGTCCTCGATCTCGGCCTGCGTCGCGTCGGGCCGTCCGAGCGCGATGTTCTCGCGGACGGACCCGCTGAACAGGTAGGCCTCCTGCGTCACCATGACCACCGCGCGACGGAGGTCCGTCGTGGACAGGTCACGCAGGTCCACCCCGTCGAGCTGGACGCTGCCCTGCGTGGCGTCGTAGAACCGGGTGACGAGCTTGGCCAGCGTCGACTTGCCGGCCCCCGTGGTGCCCACCAGCGCGACCGTCTGGCCCGCGGGGATCGTGAGGTCGAGGTCCGGCAGGATGACCGGCCCGTCGCCGTACCGGAACGTCACGTCGTCGAGGCGCAGCGCGCCGCGCGCGTGCGGCAGGGGCGTGGGCCTCGTGGGCTCGACGACGGTCGGCTCCTCGGCCAGGAGACCGGACACCTTCTCCAGGGCCGCCGTCGCGGACTGGAAGGAGTTGTAGAACATGCCAAGCTGCTGGATCGGCTGGAAGAACCGCTTGACGTAGAGCAGCGCCGCGACCAGCACCCCGACGTCCAGGGACCCCTGGTAGACCCGCCACCCGCCGACGGCGAGCGCCGCCGCGACGGCGACGTTGCCGATCAGCACGAGGCCGGGCTGATACCGCCCGTTGACGCTGAAGATCCGCAGGTTGGCGTCGCGGTACTCCTCGCCGAGCCGTTCGTACTCCGCCTCGGTCGTGGCCTCGCGACGGAACGCCTGCACGGCGCGCATGCCCGTCATCGTCTCGACGAACTTCACGATGAGCCGGGCCGAGGTGGTGCGCTGCTGGCGGTAGTACAGCTGCGAGTGCTTCTGGAACCACCGGGTGAGCAGCCACGCGGGCACGAGCGCCACGACGAGCACGAGGCCCGAGACCGGGTCGAGCAGCCACAGGCCCAGGCCGGTGAACAGCATGAGCATGAGGGAGGACACGACGCCTGTGAGGCCGCCGTCGAGCAGCTCGCGGAGGGCCTCGAGGTCGGAGGTCTGGCGGCTGATGATGCGGCCCGACGTGTACGACTCGTGGAAGTCCAGCGACAGCAGCTGCGTGTGCCGGAACACGCGGCGGCGCAGGGCGAGCAGCACGCCCTGGGCGATGCGCGCGGCCGCGCGCACGTAGGCCCCCGCGCACAGCCCGCCCACGACGGCGGCCACGAGGTACGCGGACCCGACGAGCACGAGCGGCGCGGCCCGGCCGTCAGCGAGCGCGGGCACGGCGACGTCGATCGCGAGAGACACGAGCCACGGCCCGGCGACCTGGCCGAGCGTGGAGAGCACGACGAGGACTCCGGCCCATGCGAGAGCGCGCCTGCGGGGCCGCAGCAGCTCTCCGAGCAGCCGCATCGAGCGGGCGCGGACGGCCGCGGAGGTCTCGCGGTCGAGCCGCGTGGCGTCGTCGGCCGCGGCGTCGGTGGGCCGACGGGGCGGCTCGGTCGGGGTGGTCGGTCCGCTCACGGCTGGGCCTCCGTCGTGTCGTCGTCCACGTGGTCCTCGGGCCCGTCAACGGAGGCCCCCTGGGTCGCGGCCTGCTCCCAGTCCTCCTCGAGGCTCGAGATCACGTACCGGTAGTGCGGGTCGGTGGCCAGGAGGTCGGCGTGCGTGCCGACCGCGGTGACCCGACCGTCCTGCAGGACGGCGACGCGGTCGGCGAGCGCGACGGTCGAGGGCCGGTGCGCGATCACGAGGGTCGTGGTCCCGTCGAGCACCTCGCGCAGCCGGCCGGTCACGGCCTCCTCGGTCGTGACGTCGAGCGCCGAGAGCGGGTCGTCGAGCACGAGCACCGCGGGGCGCACGGCGATGGCCCGGGCGAGGGCCAGGCGCTGCCGCTGGCCGCCCGACAGGGACAGCCCCTCCTCGCCGATCCGCGTCTCGACGCCCTGCGGGAGGTCGGCGACGAATCCTGCCTGCGCCACCTCGAGCGCCTCGTGCAGCCGGCGCTCGCGCTCTGCGGCGGGCACCGCGTCGGGGCCCGTCTCCGGGACGCCGAGCAGCACGTTGTCCCGCACCGAGGCGGAGAACAGCGTGGGGTCCTCGAACGCGACGGCCACCGCGCGACGCACGTCGGTGCGGCGCATCGCGCGCACGTCGACGCCGTCGAGCAGCACCTGGCCGCCGGTGACGTCCGCGATGCGGGGAACCAGCATCGCCAGGGTCGACTTGCCCGCACCCGTGAGCCCGACGAGCGCCGTCGTCGTCCCCACGGGCAGCTCCAGGTCGAGGTGGGAGAGCAGGGGCTCGCTCGCGTCGCCGAACCGGAAGGAGACGTCGCGCAGCTCCACGTGCCCGCGGGCAGGACCCACCTCGACCGGGTCCTGCGGGTCCGTGAGGTCGTTCGGCGTCTCCATGACCTCGAAGAAGCGGTCGACCGCGGTCCGTGCGTTGAGCGTCATCGACAGCGTCATGCCGAGGTCGACGACCGGGCCGTTGATCACGGCGGCGGTGAGGAAGAACGCGACGAGGCTGCCCAGCGTGATGTCACCGCGGACCGCGAGGACCGACCCCAGCACCAGGCACACCGCCAGCGTGATCTCCGGGATCATCTGCAGCGACGTCGTCACCGTGGCCTGGTTGCCGGCCTTGCGGATCTCGGTGCGTCGCAGCTCCTCCGCCTGACCGGTGAAGGACTGCAGGGCGCTGCCACCCCGCCCGAAGGCCTTGAGGACCCGGATGCCGTGCACCGACTCCTCGACCGTCGTGGCCAGGTCGCCCGACTGGTCCTGCGAGAGGCGCGCGATGACCCGGTAGCGGCGCGAGAACCGGAACGCGATCACCGTGACCGGTACCGCACCGGCGAGGTAGACGAGCCCGAGCCAGCCGACCGTGGAGAGCAGGATCGCGACGCCCACGACGATCGTCACCGCGCTCACGACGAGCTGCAGCAGGCCGAAGATCAGCCATCGGCGCAGCAGCCCGAGGTCGCCCATGATCCGGCTGAGGAGCTGGCCTCCGGGCCACCGGTCGTGGAACGCCGCGGGCAGGTCCTGCAGGTGCCGGAACAACGCGACCCGCATGTCGGCCTCGATGCGCGTGCCCGGGTACATCACGAGGTTGCGGCGCAGCAGCACGAACCCTGCCTCCGCCACTCCGAGCAGGAGCACCAGGACGACGGGCACCACGAGCGCACGGAGGTCGCGGGTCGAGGCGCCGGCGGCGAGCGGTCCCTCCACGAGCGACTGGAGCACCTGCGGGATCGCGAGCGCGGCGAGGCTCGCGCCGAGAGCCGAGAGCAGCCCGCCGACGAGGCGAGGCATCGCAGGGCGCACGTACGGGTAGAGCCGGCGCAGCGACGCCCAGGTGGACAGCCGGGACCCGACCGGCACCGGCTGCCCGCCGACGGGCGTCGGTCCACCGACCGCGGGCGGCCCGGTGGGCGGGCCGCCGTCCGTGCCCCGGGCGCGGCGGCCAGGGCCGCGCACCGGAGCGTCGCCGTCGGGACCGCCGGGCGTGTCAGCCGAGGACGTGCTCGGTCTGGAGGTGGTGGAGGGCATCGGTCGCATTGTTGCACCGGTCTCCCACATGATTGCCCGGGTCACACGATGTGGGACGGGCGGACCGCGTTAGAGCACCCGGCCGACGAGTGCGTGGTTCGGCGGCGACTCGCCGGGCGCGTCGCAGCCGAACCACGCACTCAACGCTCGGGCGCCCGCTCCGGCACGTGCAACCGTCGCAGGAACCGGTCGGTGCGGGGCTGCGGCCCGCGCCGGTCCCGCACGGACACGACGACGGTCGTGGCGGTCGCGAGCGGGATCGTCCAGGCCGCGGGCTGGGCCAGGAGGCTGCGCGCGAGGCCGTCACCCGGACCGAGCGCCGAGGTCACGAGCAGCGCACCGGCGCACAGCGCGCTCCCGACGACCATGCCCGCGATCGCGCCGCGCGCGGTGAGCCGACGCCACCACACGCCCAGCAGGATGGTCGGGGACAGCGCCGAGGCCGCGAACACGAACACCGTCCCGACGCTCGTCACGAGCCCCTGCGGGATCGTCACGAGCGCGAACGCGAGCGGCACGAGCGTGCACGCGACCGCGGACCACCGGAACGAGCGGACCGTGCCGCCGAACAGGTCTTGGCTCACGACGCCCGCGAGCGAGACCACGAGCCCGGACGAGGTCCCGAGGAACGCGGCGAACGCCCCCGCGATCACGAGAGCGGAGAGCAGCTCACCGCCCAGGCCGGGCACCAGGCGCGCGGGCAGCACGAGCGCCACCGTGTCGGCGACACCGGGCGCGGCGAGGTCGGGCGCGACGACGCGGGCGACGAGCCCCATGGTGCTCGAGACCATGTAGAAGACGCTGATCATGCCGATCACCACGACCGTGGTCCACCGCGCCGAGACCCCGTCGGGGCTCGTGTAGAAGCGCACGAGGACGTGCGGCAGGCCGATCGTGCCGAGCAGGAGAGCGAGCAGCAGCGAGGCCGTCGTGTAGGTGTCGTAGGAGCGCGGCCCGGCCTCGGGCGGGAAGACCTGGGCCGGGTCGAGCGCCAGGTCCTGCCCGCCGAGGACGACCAGCAGGAAGACCACGGGGATCGCGAGGGCCGTGAGCTTGACCCAGAACTGGAAGGCCTGGACGAACGTGACCGAGCGCATGCCGCCCGCGGCGACCACGGCGCTCACGACCGCGGCGACCCCGACCGACCCGACCCACGGCGGCACGGGGGCCACGGTCGTGATGACGAGCGCGGCCCCGTGGAGCTGCGGGACGACGTACAGCCACCCGATGACGAGCACCAGGACGCTCGTGACGCGCCGGGCAGCGAGCGAGTCGAGCCGCGCCTGGACGAAGTCGGGGATCGTGTAGGCCCCGCTGCGACGCAACGGCCCGGCGACGAACAGCAGCACGAGCAGGTAGCCCGCGGCGTACCCGACGGGGAACCAGAAGGCCTCGGCCCCCGAGAGCAGCACGAGCCCGGACAGGCCCAGGAACGTCCCGGCCGACAGGTACTCACCGCTGATGGCCGAGGCGTTCCACACGGGTTGCACGGTGCGCGAGGCGACGAAGAAGTCGCTCGTGGTCCGCGAGATCCGCAACCCGTAGAACCCGATGAGCCCGGTCGCGAGCAGGAGCATCCCGACGGCGACGAGCGGCAGCGCCGAGGTCACTCGTCCTCCACGAGGGCGCGGAAGCGTCGTTCGTTGCGCGCCGCGGCGAGCGCGAACACGAGCGCGAACGCCGCGATGACGGGGTAGAACCCGTAGGCGTGCAGGAGCCACGGGAGCGGCACGCCCAGCACGTGCACGTCGCCCAGCGTGGGCACGGCGCTCATGGTGACCGTGAGCAGCGTGACCACCGCCAGGAACGACACGACGCACGCGAGCGCGAGCCGCAGCTGCGCCCGCGCGAGGCTGCGGGCGTACACGGCCGCGGGTTCGCTCGCGTCGTCGGGCCCGGAGGCCTGCGCGCCCCGGGGAATCCCGCTGCCCGACGGCGCCCCCTCCCCCGGTCCCGTCGCGGCGGCCGGGTCGCCGTCCGGGTCGTCCGTCGAGCGGACGACGACCCGCGGCGGCGCCTCGTCGCTGCTCACGGACGTCCCCCGGGGCGGCCCAGGAACGCGTCGCGCACGGCCGGTGCCATGCGCCGGCTCACGGGGACCTCGTGCCCCGCGACGACCACGACGGGGTGCGCGCCGCCCAGGCGGACCGCGGTCACGGCCGAGCGGTCGACGAGGTACGAGCGGTGCACGCGCAGGAACCCCGCGGGCGCCCAGCGTTCCTCGAGGTCGGAGAGGGGCTCGCGCACGAGATAGCTGTCCGTGCCGGTCACGAGGCGCGAGTAGTCCCCCTGCGCCTGGACCCACCGCACGGCCGAGCGCAGCACGACGCGGGTCGTGCTGCCGACCGTCACGGCGATGGTCTCGTCGGCCGGGGCGCGGTCGTCGGGCGCCGCGCGGCCCACGTCGCCCCGCGAGGAGGTGCCCGCTGCGGCGTGCCCCGCGACCGCACGCTCGACCGCCCGTGCCAGGCGCTCGCGCCGCACGGGCTTGAGCACGTAGTCGACGGCCTCGACCTCGAAGGCCTCGATGGCCCTGGCCTCGTCGGCCGTCACGAACACCACGGCGGGCCGGACCGAGAACCGTGACAGCGCGCGGGCGAGGTCGAGCCCCGTGAGGCCGGGCATGTGGATGTCGAGGAACGCGACGTGCACGGGGTGCTCGGACAGCCAGCGCAGGGCCTCGGACCCCGACGCGACGGCGTGCACCGAGCGCACGTGCGGGTCGCGGCGCAGGAGCTGGACCAGCTCGTCGAGCACCGGCCGTTCGTCGTCGGCCACGAGGACGTCGACGCCGTCGGGCCGGACCTCGCCCGGGCTCTCGCCCGGCGCACCGGACCCGGTGGCCCGGGGACCGTCGTCGTTCACGGCCTGCTCACCTCGGTCTCGTGCTGGGGCTGGGACTTGGGGACGCGCATCCGCACGAGGGTACCCGCGCCCTCGTTCGTCTCGATCTCGAGCGCGTGCTGGTCGCCGTAGAGCTGGCGCACGCGTGTGTCGACGTTGCGCAGCCCGACGTTGGTCGCGCGCGAGCCCGAGGCGAGCAGGGCCCGCAGCCTCTCGGGCGACATCCCGACGCCGTCGTCCTCGACCGTGATCTCCGTCTGGGTGCCCTCGTCACGCGCGCTGATGACGATCGTGCCCCCGGCCTCGCGGGGCTCGAGGCCGTGCCGGACGGCGTTCTCGACGAGCGGCTGCACGCTGAGGAACGGGATGACGGTCGAGAGCGACTCGGGCGCGATCTGGAGCGTCACGGTGAGCCGGTCGCCGAACCGGGCTCGCTCGAGCTCGACGTAGGAGTGGATGCTGTGCAGCTCGTCGGCGAGCGTCGTGAAGTCGCCGCGACCCCGGAACGAGTACCTCGTGAAGTCCGCGAAGTCGAGCACCAGGTCCCGCGCCCGCTCGGGGTCGGTGCTGATGAACGAGGCGATCGCGCCGAGCGAGTTGTAGATGAAGTGCGGGCTGATCTGGGCGCGCAGGGCGCGCAGCTCGGCCTGGGCCAGCGCGGTGCGCGAGGCCTCGAGCTCGCCGAGCTCGAGCTGGGCCGCGCACCACTGCGCGACCTCGCCCGTGGCGCGCACGAGCGGCGGGCGCACGCGTGTCGCGAACGCGACCACGGCGCCGGCCACGGCTCCCCCGGCGAGCACGGGGGCCCCGACGGCCTCGAGCGGTGCGTCCTGCACGGACGTGCCCGACGACGGCTCGCGGCTCCCGTAGACCTGTCGCCTGCCCGTCTCGACGGTCCGCGCCCCCACCCGCTCGGCCTCGGCCCGGAGGGTGGCCGGGCCGTCGAGCGCCACGACGCCGTCGGCCGTCACGACCGCGAGCGCGTCGCAGCCGAGCAGCGCGCGCAGGTGGCGCGCCGCTCGGCCGACGTCGTCGCCCTCGAGGCCGTCCCGCAGGTGCGTGGCCGCGCGCGACGCGAGGTGCAGGGTGCGGAACGTCGCCCGCTCCGAGTCGCTGCCGAGCTCGCGGGTGCCGCGGGCCAGCCGCCAGGCGAGGACCAGCGCACCCGTGAGGAGGACGCCGACGACCAGGCCGACCACGGCACCGGTGAACGCGGGTCCGGACATGTCGAGATCCTCTTCCGGGAGGTCGCAGGGCGAGCGGGCTCGGCGACGACGCCGGGCTCGGGAGGACCCGCCACCTTCGGTGGCGGGTCCTCCCGACGATATCGCCGTCGCGCCTCTCGTCGGGGCGGGACGGTGGCCGTTGCCGCCCGCTCCGGTTCAGCAGCAGCGCGCGCCGGGGTTGCGGTCCTGGTCGTCCATGCGCTGGCGCCAGAACTGGCGCTCGGTCACGACGGCGACGTCGGGCCCGTGCGCGGCACGGTGGTGCTCCACGTAGACCCGGTAGGCGTCGTCGCCCATGAGCTGGCGGACGTACCAGGCCGTGCCCCTCGCCGCGCGGGCGAGCGCGTCGCGCACGGGCCCCACGTCAGTGCCCCGCGCCCGAGGACACGGGCTGCTTCTCGGGCGGGAGCTGGGCCCACTCGGCCTCGATCTCCTTCTCGGTCGCCGTGGTCAGGAGCCCCGCGGGGGCGAAGCGGCGTGAGGCCACGGGCTCGTCCTCGTGGTTCTCCCCGCCGCCCGCACGCAGCGCCTTGACGGTCGTCACGAGGGCCGCGATCATCACGACGATCGCGAGGACCACGAAGATGATCGACAGCGTGCCCTGGACGAACGTGTTGCGCACGACGGCCTCCATGGCCTCGACCGACTTCGCGGTGCCGAACGACGTCTCGCCCGCGGCGAGCGCCTCCTTGAACGCGTTGTGGTTGGCCCAGTACCCGACCGCCGGGACGGGCGAGAAGATCTTCTCGAACGACGCGGTGATGGTCACGACCGCGGTGAACGCGAGCGGCACCGCGACGATCCAGAGCCAGCGGAAGTACGACCGGCCACGCTTGGCCACGATCGCCAGGACGACCGCGAGCGCGATAGCCGCGAGGAGCTGGTTGGCGATGCCGAACAGCGGGAAGAACGTGTTGATCCCGCCGAGGGGGTCGGTCACGCCGAGGTAGAGGATGCTCCCCCACCCCGCGACCATGACCAGGGTGCAGAACCACACGCCGGGGCGCCACGTGACGTCCCGGAACCTCGGGACGACGTTGCCGAGCGAGTCCTGGAGCATGAAGCGCGCGACGCGCGTGCCCGCGTCGACCGCCGTGAGGATGAACAGCGCCTCGAACATGATCGCGAAGTGGTACCAGAAGCCCATCATCGAGGCGCCGCCGAACAGCTGCTGCATGATGTGCGCGAGGCCCAGGGCCAGGGTCGGGGCGCCACCCGTGCGGGACACGATGGACTCCTCCCCGACGGCCGCGGCGGTCGAGGACAGCATGTCGGGCGTGAGGTTCACCCCTGCCAGGCCGAGCGAGTTGACGAACGCGACCGCCCCCTCGATGGTCCCGCCGGTCGCGGCGGCCGAGGCGTTCATGGCGAAGTAGATGCCGCGGTCGAGCGAGATCGCCGCGACGAGAGCCATGATCGCGACGAACGACTCCATGAGCATGCCGCCGTACCCGATGAAGCGCGTCTGCCGCTCCTTCTCGAGCAGCTTGGGCGTCGTACCCGAGGCGATGAGCGCGTGGAAGCCCGAGAGCGCGCCGCACGCGATCGTCACGAACAGGAACGGGAAGAGCGACCCGGAGAACACCGGACCGGTCTCGCCGCTCGCGAACTCGCTGACCGCGGGGACCGAGATCTCGGGGCGCACGATCACGATCGCACCCGCGAGCATCACGATCACGCCGACCTTCATGAAGGTCGACAGGTAGTCGCGCGGCGCCAGGAGCAGCCACACGGGCAGGACCGCGGCGATGAAGCCGTAGACGATGATGCCGATCGCGATGGTCGTGCGGTCGAGGTGGAACAGGTCAGCGCCCCACGGGGTGTTCGCGACCCAGCCGCCGCCCACGATCGCGGCCATGAGGAGCACGAAGCCGATGATCGAGACCTCGGTGATGCGCCCGGGGCGCAGGTAGCGCAGGTAGACGCCCATGAACAGGGCGATCGGGATGGTCATCGCGACGCTGAAGACGCCCCAGGGGCTCTCGCCCAGGGAGTTCACGACGACGAGCGCGAGGATCGCGACGATGATCAGCATGATGAGCAGCGACGCGACGATCGCGGCCGTGCCCCCGATGCGACCGAGCTCCTGGCGTGCCATCTGACCGATCGTGCGGCCGCCGCGGCGCATCGAGAAGAACAGGACGACGTAGTCCTGCACGGCTCCGGCGAAGATGACGCCGACGATGATCCAGACAGTGCCGGGCAGGTAGCCCATCTGCGCGGCCAGGACCGGGCCGACGAGCGGGCCGGCGCCCGCGATCGCGGCGAAGTGGTGCCCGAACAGCACGCGGCGGTCGGTCGGGACGTAGTCCTTGCCGTCCGAGCGCACCTCGGCCGGCGTCGCACGCCGGTCGTCGGGGCGCGTGATGTACCGCTCGATGACCTTCGAGTAGAAGCGGTAGCCGATGAGGTAGCTGCACACCGCGGCGAACACGAACCAGATCGCGTTGACGGTCTCGCCGCGCACGAGCGCGAGCATGACCCAGGCCACGCCGCCGAGCAGCGCGATCCCCGTCCACAGCGCGATCTTCTGCCAGGTCCAGCGGGGCTTGAGCGCGGACTCCGGAACCGCGGTCGGCGGGAGCGTCGGGTCGGGCGAGAGCCCGTCGTCCGGGACGGCCTCCGCGGTCGATCGGATGTCTGTGGTCATCGGTTCTCTCTCCCTCAGGTCGCGTCGTTGCGTCCGACCGGGAAAGGCTAGGGACAGCGGAGGTCCGTGATCCACGTCACGTCGACGGGCGGTCGAGGTGTGCGACGAGCGGTAGTCGGCCTGCGACGAACGGTCGCCGTCCGGCAGCCCGCAAGGGTGCGGACAGCCCGCCCGCGTAGTGTTCTCCCGTCGTGCCGACGTCCGGCCCGGTACCCGAGAGGACCCCTGTGAGCCTGATCCGCCTGAACGCCGTGAGCATGCAGTTCGACGACAAGGTCGTGCTGCGCGACGCCTACCTCAAGCTCCGCGAGGGCGAGCGCGTCGGGCTCGTGGGTCGCAACGGCACGGGCAAGACGACGTTCCTCGAGCTGATCCTGGGGCGCAAGGAACCCACGTCCGGGACGGTCGACGTCAACCTCGGGGTCACGATCGGGTACTTCTCGCAGTTCTCGGAGCTCGCGGGCCACCGCAGCGCGGCCGAGGAGCTCAGCGCGCTGTTCGCCGACGTCCACGCGACGCAGGAACGCCTGGACGCGATCGGCGAGCGTCTCGCCGAGCCCGACCTGATGGACGACGGCGGCGACGAGATGACCCGCCTCCTGACCGAGCAGGCCGACCTGTTCGAGCGCATGGACGCGATCGACGGGTGGTCGTACGAGAACACGATCGACACGGTCCTCACGCGCCTCGGGTTCGACGCCGAGCGGCGCGTGCTGCCCGTCGACCAGCTCTCGGGCGGCTGGCGCAACCGCGCGGCGCTCGCACGGATCCTCGTGCAGCGCCCCGACGTGCTGCTGCTCGACGAGCCCACCAACTTCCTCGACCTCGACGGCGTGCGCTGGATCGAGAACTGGCTCCAGACCTACCCGGGCGCGGTGCTCGTGGTCTCTCACGACCGTCAGTTCCTCGACGGGGCCGTCAACCGGATCGTCGAGATCGAGAACCGCCGCCTGCACGAGTACGAGGGCGGGTACTCCGACTACGTGCACGCCAAGCAGTCGCGCCTCAAGACCATCGAGCGGCAGTTCGCGCACGAGGAGGAGCTGCTCGCGTACGAGGTCGAGGCCAGCGACGCCCGCAAGCAGGCCGCGAAGGACAAGAGCCGCGGTCTCAAGCGCAAGCTCGCCGACATCAAGAAGCGCCAGGCCCCGCGCCCGGTCGACCAGATCATCACCACGATCTACGCGGACCTCCACGTGAGCGACCGCCTGGTCGAGGTCGAAGGACTGACCAAGGGGTTCGGGGGCGCTCCGCTGTTCAGCGACCTGACCTTCTCGCTGCACCGCGGGGACCGCGTGGCCGTCGTCGGCGCGAACGGGTCCGGCAAGTCGACGCTCCTCGACGTGCTCACCGAGGTCACCCCGCCCGACGCCGGGCAGATCACCTGGAAGAAGAACTCGACATTCGTCTCCTACAACCAGGTCGTGGCGGACCTCGACCTGGACGACACGGTCGCCCACGCCGTCAGCGCGGCGCCCGGCACGCTCGCCTACTCGGCGACCAAGAAGAACGTCAACCGTTTCCTGACCATGCTGCAGTTCTCCGAGATGGAGCTCAAGCAGAAGATCGGCACGCTCTCGGGCGGCCAGCGCGCCCGCGTCGCGATCGCGCAGTGTCTGCTGTCGGGCGCCTCGGTGATCGTGCTCGACGAGCCGACCAACCACCTCGACCTCACGAGCGCCCAGGTCATGGAGCGGGCGCTCGCGCACTTCCCCGGCGCCGTGGTCGTCGTGAGCCACGACCGCTACTTCATCGACAAGGTCGCCGACCGCCTCCTGACGTTCGACGGTGCGGGCAGCGTCGTCGAGACGGCCGCGAGCGGCGCGCTCTGACTCAAGGCTCCGGGAGGACGGCGGTGCGGGCCGTCTGCGCACCGGCGTTCCCGGCCCGGGCCGTCGCGATCCGCACGACCGCAGCCATGCCGCCGTCGCCGTACGTGGCGTCGTCGACCGGGACCTCAGGGTGGTCGAGGACCAGACGCTCCCAGGCGTCGAGCCGCGCGATCGACGCCGCTTCCTGGGCCAGGAGCACCGCACGCAGGTGCTGCTCGAACAGGGGGCGGTGCCGGTCGACCAGGTGACCGTAGAGCGCGACCCGCTTGTCCATGCTGCGCACGTTGGCCGAGGTCGGGGACGTGCGGTACTCGACGAGCGGCTCGGGCACGATCTCGATCCGGCCGCCCGCCGCGAGCAGCGCGAGGAAGAAGTCCCAGTCCTCGAAGCCGTCCCGCATGCGCTCGTCGTAGCCTCCGGCCGCGCGCCAGCGGTCACGGCGCAGCATCACGGTGGCCGGCGAGGCGTTGCGGTGGAGGAAGTCGACCGCCGCTCCCCCGGCGGGGCGGGCGATCGCGTGGGCGACGCCGTGCATGCGCAGCCAGGACGAGGCGCCGACGACGTCGGCGTCCTCCTCGAGGAGGGCCGCGGTCCGCTCGACGAAGGTCTCGGCGAGGCGGTCGTCGCCGTCCAGCACGACCGCGAGCTCGGTGGTCAGCAGGGACAGCCCGGCGTTGCGGGCCGCGCTCACACCCAGGTTCTCCTGGCGCAGGACCTGCACCAGGCCGTCGGCGCGGAGCGCGTCGAGGACCGCGAGCGACCGTGCGTCCGTCGAGCCGTCGTCGACCACGACGACCTGGTCGGGTGCTCGCGACTGCCGCAGCACCGACTCGACGGCCTCTCGCACCAGGTCTCCCTGGTCGAACCCGGTCACGACCACGCCCACGGAAGCTCGCACGCCACGATGCTAGCGACCTCCCGGCGTGCCGATCACCGTGCCCCTGCACAGCCATGATCGTGCTTGTCAGTGGCGGTCCCTACATTTCCCGCCATGGACCACGACACCTTCTGGCAGCTCGTCGACGACGCCCGGACCCGTGCGGGGCAGGGGGCCGACGACCGCGACGCGCAGGACGACCCCCTTCCCGGGGCGCTGACCGGCCTGCTCGTCGAACGGCTGACGCCCGACGAGATCCTCGCGTTCGCGGCCGTGGCCGACGCGGTGAGCGCTGCCGCCTACGCCTGGCCCGTGTGGGGAGCGGCCTACCTGATCGAGGGCGGGTGCAGCGACGACGGCTTCATGGACTTCCGCGACGGGCTCGTCCTCGCGGGGCGCGAGGTGTTCACCCGGACCGTCGCGGACCCGGACTCGCTCGCGGGGCACCCGGTCGTCCTCGGCATGGGCGGAGAGGGCTCCGGCTGGTTCGGGTACGAGTCGCTCGACTCGCTCGTGGGCGAAGCCTGGACGCAGGCGACCGGCCGCGACGACGAGGAGTACTACGCGGCGCGGGCGGCGGGGGCGTCGTCCTCCGGGCACAGCAACGAGGAGGTCTCCTCGGCCGACCCGCGCGGCGAGGTCTGGGACTTCGACGACGAGGACGAGAACCGCCGTCGGCTCCCGCGCCTCGCGGCGCTCTTCGACTGACCAGCGCTCAAGGCGTCGGCCCGCCACCGGGCCGGTCACGTCAGGCGGCCCGGCAGGGGGCGGGTCGGTGGTCGGTCCGGAGCAGCACAGGTCGGACCGACCGGGACCCGGCCCGGCCTAGGCGACCGAGAGGTCCTCTTCCGCCTCGGACGCCGGCGCCAGCCCGCCCAGGACCGCTGCTGCCGCGCCGAGGACCAGCCCCACGCGCGCGTGCGGCGCCCGCACCCCGCGAGCGCGCAGGCGCTCACCCCACCGGTAGGCCACCTTCTCCCCCACCACGGCGAGCGCCGTCGTGACCCCGAGGACCACGACCGCTCCGGTGGCGACCGCGGCCTTGCCGGCGGGCGTGATCTCGACGGGCGTCAGCCCGTGCAGCGTGTTGTCCGGGACGTCACCCGAGTCGGCCTCGCCCGGGGCGGTCGCGCCGGCCGCGGACGCGGAGGTGCCGGCGAGCGCGCCGTCGTGCCCGGGCTCGCGCATGGCGTCACGCAGCCGCCGGACGCCCTCGAGCGCGTCCCGACCGTCCTCGGTCCGCAGGAGCAGGGCGATCCCGGACACCCCGCACACGGTCTTGAGCAGGGCTCTGGTGCTGCGCCGCTCGACGAGATCGGGCACGGTGTACCACGCGGCCGTCACGAGCCCGTAGACCGCGGCCGAGCGCGCGTCGAAGGTCCATGGGTGGGTGGTCTCGGTCTGGTTCACCGGCATCGCTGCGTCCCTGCTGTGCGTCGTCCGCACGTCGTCCGTCCCGGACGCGCGCCGGCACCTGCGTACCGGAACTCGCCCACGGGCTGTCGTGCAGACACCAACGAGGCACCCCCACGGATCGTTCCACCGACACGCCGACGCGCACGCCCGGGGTCTGCCCGCCCGCGCAGCCCGGGCGCGCACGCCCACGCCAGCGCCGGGCCGTGACGACCCTCACCCCCACCGGGGCCGCGCCTCGGGCCGGGTCGACGCCCCGGCGTGGTCTCCTGGGACCTCGATCGTCGGGACGAGGGAGACCGTGGTGGGACAGGACGTGGCAGGGATCGTGGACGAGGCGGAGAACGTGGACCGGACGAGCGTCGCGGTCCTGGGTGCCGGCGGTGTCGGGGGGCTCGTCGGTGCTCTCCTGAGCCGGGCGGGCTCGGACGTGCGGTTCGTGGCTCGCGACGCCACGGTCGAGTCGCTGCGCGCGCACGGCCTGCGGGTCCGGAGCGGTCTGCTCGGGGACTTCGACGTCCCCGCCCGGGCGACGACGCACCTCGACTCCCCCGTCGACGTGCTGCTCGTCGCGGTCAAGCAGACCGGCCTGGCGGCTGCTCTCGACCTCGTCCCTCGGGAGACCCTCGGCGACGGGGTCGTCGTGCCGCTCCTCAACGGCCTCGAGCACCTGGACGTGCTGCGAGCCCGGTATGGCTCAGAACGCGTCGTGCCCGCGACGATCCGGGTCGAGTCGACCCGCGTCGCGCCGGGAGAGATCGTGCACGGCAGCCCGTTCGTCGAGGTCGACCTCGCGGCGGGAGACGCGCCCCTCGAGACGGTCGAGGCGGTGCGCGCCCTGCTCACGGACGCGGGCATCACGACGACCGTGCGCGCCGACGAGGCGGCGCTCGTGTGGGCCAAGCTCTCGTTCCTGGCCCCGCTCGCCCTGCTCACCACGCGGCACGGCGCGACCATCGGCGAGGTGCGCACGACCCACCGGTCCGAGCTCGAGACGCTCGTCGCCGAGGTCGCCGCGGTGGCGGCGGCCTCGGGTGCTCCCGCGGACCCCGCCGCCTCGCTGGCGCTCTACGACAGGTTCTCTCCGGGCGCCCGGTCCTCGATGGAGCGCGACGCCCAGGCGGGGCGCCCCCTCGAGGTCGACGCGATCGGCGGCGCGGTCGTGCGCGCGGCCGAGCGCCTCGGGGTCGCGGTCCCGCTCACCTCGCGGCTCGTCGCCGAGGTCGGCTGACCGCCGAGCGGTGCCCGTCGACCGCCCGGCGACTGACCGCCGAGCACCAGTCGGGTACCGGACGACTACCAGTCGGCGGGCACGACCCAGTGCCGCGGCGCCGCCTCGTGCTCGAGGAGCCGGGCCCGGACCTGCCTGCCGTGCAGCACCCTCTGCTCGGCCGTGAGCCCGTCGAGCCAGGCGACGTAGCGCCGCTCGAGGTGCCGGAACCGCGCTCTCCCGAGCGCGAGGACGACGACCGACACGAGCCACAGCGCCACGGCCAGGACTCCGGCGATGCTCAGGGCGGCGGGGACCGTCAGGACCGGGTGGGCTCGGAGCCCGCACCACACGATCGCGACGGCCACGGTGAGCTGGCTCACGCTCGCCGCGAGCAGCCACCCGCTCGTGACCGGGCCGTGCAGACCCGCGCGCCGGTGGCCGCACGGCACGAACGTCGCGGCCGTCGCGTCGAGCGGCGGGAAACCCTCGGTCGCCGGAGGGTTCTGCACGGCGGGTCACCCACCCGCGAACGGCGGGAGCACGTCGATCGTCACGGGCTCGTCGACGGGGAGGGCTGCGGCCTCGGGGCGCAGCGCGCGTCCGTCCTGGAGGTAGGACGAGACGACCTGCACCCGGCGCATGGCCTCGCCGTGGCGTCGCGCGCTCACGCGGAGGGCGGCGGCCGGGCTCTCGGTCTCGATCACCTCCTCGTCCAGTCCGTTCGCCGCGGCGCGGGCCGCGGCGTAGTAGCGCAGGGTGATGGCGGGCATCTCGGTGCTCCTTCTCGGGGGCGGGTCGGGGGAAGGGTGGGTCAACCGCCGATCGCGGACATGCCGCGGGCGGGCTGCTCGAAGCCGGCGCTGCCGATGGTGTGGCCGGCGGCCTTGGTGCGGACCGCGAGGCCGAGCGCCGCCGCGATCCGGTCGTCGTCGGCTCCTGCGCGCAGGAGCGCCCGCAGGTCGGTCTCCTCGCGCGCGAACAGGCAGCTGCGGAGCTGACCGTCGGCCGTGAGCCGGATCCGGTCGCACGCCCCGCAGAAGGGCCGCGTCACTGACGCCACGATCCCGACGACGGCGTCGGTCCCGTCGACCCTCCAGCGCTCGGCGGGCGCGGCACCGCGCGTCGGTACGGGTTCCAGGTCGAACTCCCCGGTGAGCGAGGCGAGCACCTCGTCGGCCGTGACCATGCACTCGCGGGTCCAGGTCCGGCCCGCGTCGAGCGGCATCTGCTCGATGAAGCGCAGCTCGTAGCCGCGGTCGACCGCGAACCGCAGGAGGTCGACCGTCTCGTCGTCGTTGACCCCGCGCACGAGCACGGCGTTGAGCTTGGTGCCCGTGAAGCCCGCCCGGTCGGCCGCCGCGAGCCCGTCGAGGGCCTGGCCGAGCCGGTCACGTCGGGTCAGCCGCTCGTACCGGTCGCGGCGCAGGGTGTCGAGGGACACGTTGAGGCGGGCCAGCCCCGCGGCGCGGAGCGGGTCCGCGAGCGCCGCGAGGCGCAGCCCGTTGGTGGTCATCGACACCTCGGGGGCACCGGGGAGCGCGGCCAGCCCGGCCACGATCTCGACGATGTCGGGCCGCAGCAGCGGTTCGCCACCCGTGAGGCGGATCTCCTCGATCCCGTGGCGCACCGCCACGGCGGCGACCCGCGTCATCTCGGCGACCGTGAGGAGCTCCTCGGAGGGCAGCCACGGCATGCCCTCGGCGGGCATGCAGTAGGTGCACCGGAGCGAGCAGCGGTCGGTGAGCGAGATCCGCAGGTCGCGATGACGCCGCCCGAACCCGTCGACGAGCCCGGGGGCGTCCCGTCGGTCCGTGCCCGACGGCGTCGCGCGCCCGGGCACCGCACGACCGGACGCGACGTACCCGGCGGGCGCGGCGCCGTCGGGCACCTCGCTGCCGACCGGACGCTCGACCGTGACGACCGCGCTCACAGCGCCCCGACCCACTCGTGCGTGCCGTCGACGAAGACCTGTCGCTTCCACACGGGCAGCGAGGCCTTGACCTCCTCGACCAGCTCGCCGCACACCGCGAAGGCCTGGGCACGGTGCGCGGCGGACACGCTCGCGACGAGCGCGACGTCACCGATCGCCAGGTCGCCCACGCGGTGCGACACCGCGACCCGGACCGCACCCGAACGCGTCGCGACCCGCGCCGCGATCTCGCCGACGAGCCGGTCGGCGTCGGGGTGCGCCTCGTAGGTGAGCGCGGCAACCGCGCGGCCGTCGTCGTGGTCGCGCACCACGCCCGCGAACGTCACGACCGCCCCGGCGCGGTCCGAGGCCACCGCGCGCTCGTGCTCGGCCACGTCGAGCACGGACTCCCCCACGCCCGCGAGCACCACGAGCGCGTCGGCCAGCACCTCTGTCACGGCGTCCGCCGGGGCGCCGCCCGCGCTCACGCCCGCACCTTGCCGCGCCCCGGCGCCGCGGAGCGCTGGCGGTAGACCACGTACGGCCGGGCGAGGTACGCCACGGGCACCGACCACACGTGCACGAGCCGCGTGAAGGGCCAGATCGCGAGGAGCAGGCACGCGAGCACCGCGTGCCAGCCGTAGACCGCGGGCGCCGCGGTGATGAGCGACGGGTCGGGCTGGAGGACGAAGAGCTGTCGGAACCAGACGGAGACCGTGCCGCGGTACTCGTAGCCCGAGCCGAACACGTTGATCGCGACGGTCTGCCACATGCCGACCCCGATCTCGACCGTGAGCAGGGCGTACAGGACCCGGTCCATGGGCGTCGTGACCACGCGGATGCGGTCCGAGACGTAGAACCGGCGCAGCAGCAGGATCACGAGGCCCGCGCACAGCACGACCCCCGCGACCGTCCCGGCCGCGACCGCGACGACGTGGTAGACGTGGTCGGAGATCCCGAGGGCCCGGGTCCACGACGTCGGGATCAGGAGCCCCGCGGCGTGGCCGAGGATCGCGAACAGGGCCCCGAAGTGGAACAGGGGCGACCCCCAGGCGAGCCAGCGCTTCTCGAGCACCTGGCTCGTGCGGGTCGTCCAGCCGAACTGGTCGTTGCGGTACCTCCAGACGTGCCCCACGACGAAGATCGCGAGGCAGACGTACGGCAGCACCACGAAGAGGAGGGTGTCCCACATGAGTCAGCGTCCTTCCGGGGCGCAGGTGAATTCCGGGGGGCCGAACGGCGCGCCGGGCGTGTCGGTCCAGCTCGCACCCCCGTAGGGCATCGAGGCGATCTCGAGCCCCGCGTCGTCGGTGGGCGGTCCGCTGAGCGCGAGCTGGTCGACCTCGGTGCGCTGACGGTCGGAGACCGGGCCCAGGAGGTCGCTCACCGCCTCGAGGATCTCGCGGTAGTGCGAGCCGCGGTCGGCGAGCGAGCGACGGATGAGCTCGATCCCGCCGCGGTGGGTCCGCAGCGGCGCCTCGCCCGCCCCGGTCCCGGCGCGCGACGCGAACTCGAGCACCATGGGCAGGTAGTCGGGCAGCTCACCGTCGTCGGGGGCGAACCCGCACGCGCGGTAGCGCTGCTTGAGCGCGAGGAGCGCCATGCCGCGCTGGCGCGTGTCGCCGTGCAGGTAGTAGCTGAGGAACAGCGACGACTTGCGGCGCAGGTCGAACGTCTCGACGTAGTGAGCCCGCGCGGCGCGCGACTCCAGCCGCGCGTGCTGGTCCCAGAACGTCTGCAGGTGCGCCGCGGGGGCCGAGGCGGGCAGGGCCGCGACGGCCGCGCCGATCTCCTCGGCGTCGGCGTACCAGGCGTCGTCGGGGTAGGCCAGCAGGATGCTGGCGAGCGCGAGGACGTCGGACCGGGCGGGGACCTCGACGAGGTCCTTGCGCCGCGAGCGCCGCAGGAGCGGGATGAACGCGCGCCTGCCCGACGGCGGAGCCTGGGTCGTCATGACGGCCTCCGGACCTGCAGGGGTACGGACACGGGGCCGCCGCGTGTCGCGGCCGCGCTCATGCCGGGTCCGCCCGGGTTGTCGAGCGAGCAGCCCGAGGCCCACGAGGCCATCTCGGCCGCGTCCTCCTTGTGCGCCGCGGGGATCACGTAGCGGTCCTCCATCTTGGCGATCGCCAGGAGGCGGTACAGCTCCTCGACGTCCTCGGCCGTGTACCCGACCTGGTCGAGCAGGTCCTGGTCGACGTCGCCGTCGAGCGTGCGCCGACGCATGTGGCTGCGCATCGCGGCGAGCTTCATGAGGACCCCCGCGACGACGTCGACGTCCCCGGCCGAGAAGAGGCTCGCGAGGTACTCGAGCGGGATGCGCAGCGACGCGATGGTGTGGAACACGTCGTCGGCGTCGGCGTCGTCCTTGCCGAGCTCGGTCGTGACGTCCAGGACGGGCGAGAGCGGCGGCACGTACCAGACCATGGGCATGGTGCGGTACTCGGGGTGCAGCGGCAGCGCGACCTTGAACTTCTGGATGAGCTTCCAGATGGGCGAGCGCTGCGCCGCGCCGATCCAGTCCTCGGCGATGCCGGCCGCCCGTGCCGCAGCGATCACCTCGGGGTCCGTGGGGTCGAGGAAGACGTCGCGCTGGGCGTCGAGCAGGTCCTTCGGGTCCTCGACGGACGCCGCGGCCTCGACCGCGTCGGCGTCGTAGAGCACGAGGCCGATGTACCGCAGGCGGCCCACGCACGTCTCGGCGCACACGGTCGGCTGCCCCGCCTCGATGCGCGGGAAGCAGAACGTGCACTTCTCGGCCTTGCCCGTCTGGTGGTTGACGTAGACCTTCTTGTAAGGGCACGCCGAGACGCACATGCGCCACCCGCGGCACTTGTCCTGGTCGACCAGCACGATCCCGTCCTCGACACGCTTGTACATGGCCGACGACGGGCAGGCCGAAACGCACGCGGGGTTGAGGCAGTGCTCGCAGATCCGGGGCAGGTGGAACATGAACGTCTGCTCGAACGAGAGCTTGACCTTGTCGACCATCGACGCGAGGTTGGGGTCCTTCGAGGCGATCTGCGGGGAGCCGCCCAGGTCGTCGTCCCAGTTGGGCCCCCACGTGATCTTCATGTCCTTGCCCGTGATCGCGCTCTTGGGGCGTGCGACCGGGATCTGCGGCGAGTTCGCCGGCGCGGAGATCAGCTGGTCGAAGTCGTACGTCGCGGGTTCGTAGTAGTCGTCGAGCCCCGGGAGGTCGGGGTTCGCGAAGATCGACGCGAGACGGCGCAGCCGGCCTCCCGAGCGGAGCCGGAGCCGCCCCTTGCGGTCGAGCTCCCACCCGCCGTGCCACCGGTCCTGGTCCTCGTACCCGCGCGGGTACCCCGTCCCGGGCTTGGTCTCCACGTTGTTGAACCACACGTACTCGACGCCGTCGCGGTTCGTCCACGTCTGCTTGCACGTGACCGAGCACGTGTGGCACCCGATGCACTTGTCGAGGTTCATGACCATCGCTACCTGCGACATGACCCGCATCTCAGTACTCCACTTCCTGGTTGCGCCGACGGATGACCGTGTACTCGTCGCGCTGGTTGCCGGTCGGCCCGTAGTAGTTGAAGGCGTACGTGAGCTGCCCGTACCCGCCCAGGAGGTGCGTGGGCTTCATCATGATCATCGTCAGCGCGTTGTGGATGCCCCCTCGCTTGCCCGACGCCTCGGCCTTGGGCACGTCGATGTTGCGGTCCTTCGAGTGGTACATGTAGACCGTGCCCGTGGGCATGCGGTGCGAGACCACGGCGCGGGCCACGACCACGCCGTTGCGGTTGACCGCCTCGATCCAGTCGTTGTCCGCGATCCCCGCGGTCCGTGCGTCCTCCTCCGAGATCCAGATCGTGGGGCCCCCGCGCGAGAGCGCGAGCATGTACGGGTTGTCCTGGAACTGCGAGTGCATCGACCACTTGGAGTGCGGCGTCAGGTAGCGCACGGTGACCTCGGTCGAGCCGGGCTCGCTGAAGCCCTGGTGACCGAAGTGGCGCGCCATGTCGAGCGGCGGCCGGTAGACCGGGAGCTGCTCGCCGAGCTCGGTCATCCAGTCGTGGTCGACGAAGAAGTGCTGGCGCCCCGTGAGCGTGTGCCACGGCTTGAGCCGCTCGACGTTGACCACGAACGGCGAGTAGCGCCGCCCGCCCTGCTCGGAGCCCGACCACTCGTAGCTCGTGAACACGTTCTGCGGGCCCGTGAGGGTCTGGGCGAACGTGACCTGGCGGTCGTGGTTCTCCTCGGCCAGGTCCGCGAGCGGCTTGCCGACCCGCTTCTCGAGGGCCTTGAAGCCCGCGACCGAGACCGCTCCGTTGGTCGTGCCCGACAGCGCGAGGATCGCCTCGCAGAAGTGCGCGGCGGTCTCGAGCGAGGGACGACCCTTCGCGACGCCGTCCTTGCGCACGCCGTTGGCCTTCGCGAGGAACTCGACGGCCTGCTCGGGGACCACCGTGACGCCCTTGGTCGTGGTGCCGACCTTCGAGATCAGCGGCCCGACGGCGCGCATCTTCTCCGCGATCTGGGTGTAGTCACGCTCGACCACCACGAGGCGCGGCATCGTCACGCCCGGCACGGGCTCGCACTCGCCCTTGCGCCAGTCGAGCACGACGCCGCCCGGCTGGGCCATCTCGTCGGGGGTGTCGTGCGTGAGCGGCGCCGCGATGACGTCGGTGCGGGTGCCCAGGTGGGTCTTGGCGAGCTCGGAGACCTTGTCGGCGAGCCCGAGGAACGCGTCGTAGTCGGTCCGGGCCTGCCACGGGGGGGCGATCGCGGCGTTGAGCGCGTGCACGAACGGGTGCATGTCCGTGGTCGAGATGTCCTGCTTCTCATACCAGGTGGCCGCCGGCAGCACGACGTCCGCGAAGAGCGACGTCGAGGTCATGCGGAAGTCGATGTTGGTCAGCAGGTCGAGCTTGCCCTCGGGGGCCTCGTCCCGCCAGACGACCTCCTCCGGACGACGCTCGGGCGGGGTCTCGTGCGCGCGCAGCGACGAGTCGGCGCCCAGCAGGTGCTTGAGGAAGTACTCGTTGCCCTTGGCCGAGTTGCCGATGAGGTTCGCGCGCCAGACGGTCAGGACACGCGGGAAGTTCTGCGGGTCGTCGGGGTCCTCGACCGCGAACTTGAGGTTCCCGCTGCGCAGCTCGGAGACCACGTGGTCGGCGACCGGTACGCCCGCGGCCGCGGCCTCGTCGCACAGGTCGAGCGGGTTGCGGTCGAACCCGGGGTGCGAGGGCGTCCAGCCCATGCGGGCCGCCTGGGTCAGGCAGTCCATCATGCTGCGGTCCTTGAGGGTGCCGGGCCCCGTCGGGGACGCGAGCTCGTCCGCCCCGAAGCCCTCGTAGCGCCACTGGTCGGTCGCGGTGTACCAGAACGCCGTGCCGGCCATGTGGCGGGTCGGTCGCTGCCAGTCGAGCGCGAAGCCCATGTGCTGCTGCCCCGTCACGGGTCGCGCCTTCTCCTGGCCCACGTAGTGTGCCCAGCCGCCACCGTTGACGCCCTGGCACCCCGTGAGCGTCAGGAGCGCGATGAACGTCCGGTAGATGGTGTCCGCGTGGTACCAGTGGTTGGTCCCCGCGCCCATGATGATCATCGACCTGCCCTTGCTCACCTCGGCGTTGCGCGTGAACTCGCGCGCGATCCGGGTGCACTGCTCGGCCGGGACCCCGGTCAGGGACTCCTGCCACGCAGGGGTCCCGGGCGACGTCGGGTCGTCGTAGCCCGTGGGCCACGCACCGGGCAGACCGTCGCGGCCCACCCCGTACTGGGCCATGAGCAGGTCGAACACGGTCGTCACGAGACGTCCGCCCACGCGGATCGCGGGGACACCGCGCAGGACCGAGGTCCCGCCCTCGGTCTCCCCCACGTCGAACCGTGGCAGCTCGACGACGACGCCGCGGGCCTCGGCGCCCGCGTGCGTCAGGCCCAGGAGGCTCAGCGCCGGGTCGTGGTCCTCGAGGTCGAGGTTCCAGCGACCCACGCCGTCCTCGGTCCACCGGTCGGCCAGCGTGCCGTTCGGCACCGTGAGCGCGTCGGCGGCCGTGTCGAGGAAGACCGGGCGGAACTCGGGGCGCTCGCCCGTCGCCCCCGCGACGGGCAGCCCGTCCAGGTCGGCCGCCGTGAGGAACTTGGCGGGCCGGAAGACCGGGGCGGGGGCGCCGTCGGGCCCTGTGGCGTCCGGGGATGCCGAGGGCGGCGCCTCGTCGAGCGTGACCAGGAAGGGCGCGTCCGTGTACGTGCGCGAGTACGCCTCGAAGTAGGGGACCTGACGGTCACGGTAGAACTCGGTGAGCAGCACGTGTCCCATGGCCTGCGCGAGCGCGCCGTCCGTGCCCGGGGCGGGCGCGAGCCAGTCGTCCGCGAACTTCACGTTGTCCGCGTAGTCGGGGCTGATCGCGACGACCTTGGTCCCCTTGTAGCGGGCCTCGGCCAGGAAGTGCGCGTCGGGCGTGCGCGTCACGGGGACGTTCGAGCCCCACATCATGATGTAGCTCGAGTTCCACCAGTCGCCCGACTCGGGGACGTCGGTCTGATCCCCCCAGATCTGCGGGCTCGCGGGCGGCAGGTCCGCGTACCAGTCGTAGAAGCTCAGCAGCGTCCCGCCGATCATCGACAGGAAGCGGGTCCCGACGCCGAAGCTCGCCATCGACATGGCCGGGATCGGGGTGAAGCCGACGCAGCGGTCCGGCCCGTACGCCTTGATCGTGTAGACGTGGGCCGCGGCCATGATCTCGGTCGCGAGCTCCCAGTCCGCACGGACCAGGCCGCCCTTGCCGCGGGCCTTCTTGTAGAGCGTCGCCTTGAGCGGGCTCTCGACGACCTCGGCCCACGCGAGCACGGGGTCGCCCAGGCGGCAGCGCGCGTCGAGGTACATGTCGAGCAGGACGCCGCGCACGTACGGGTAGCGCACGCGCGACGGCGAGTACGTGTACCAGGAGAACGAGGCCCCGCGCGGGCAGCCGCGCGGCTCGTACTCGGGGCTGTCGAGCCCCGTCGTCGGGTAGTCGGTGCCCTGGTGCTCCCAGGTGATGAGTCCGTCCTTGACGTACACGTCCCACGCGCACGACCCCGTGCAGTTGACGCCGTGGGTCGAGCGCACCACCTTGTCGTGGGCCCAGCGGTCCCGGTAGAACCGGTCCCACTCCGAGGGGTTCGTCTCGATCATGGCGTGCGCCGAGTCGAACACCTCCGTCTGGGGGAAGTGGCTGCGCGTCGTGAGCAGCTTCCTCATCAGGGGCGACATGGCCGCCTGGTCGTCGATGGTCATGGCGAGAGCTCCTCGGGGACTGCGTGGGGGGCGTTCGACGCACGGGCTACGGAGTCGCCCGGGAGGGTGCTCCGTGCGGCGGACCGGCCGCGCGTGCGAGAGTTGTCGTGTCGAGCGCAGCGGGCGGGGGCACCCCTGCGGCTCGGGACCAGAGATCCAGGAACGGGAAGAAGTGGGGCGAGCACGTGCCCAGACAGCACGTCAACGGTGGGTTCGACGGCACGACGGGTCGCAGCAACCACGGCGGACGGCGGACGCACGTCATCCAGCTGCTGCGCGACTCCAAGGCGCCGGTGTCCGTCCAGGACATCGCGGAACAGGTGGGCGTCCACCAGAACACCGCGCGGTTCCACCTCGAGTCGCTCGTCGACGCGGGCCTGGCCGAGCGCACCCAGCAGACCCGCACGACGCCCGGACGTCCCAAGGTCCTGTACCGCGGCACGCTGCCCAACCAGACGCACGAGCGCGCTCAGGCCTACCGTCTCCTGGCCGAGGCGCTGACGACCGCGGTCGCGGACAACGTGCCCGAGGCGGGAGCCGTGACGTACGCCGTGGGCCGCACGTGGGGCCGCAACCTCACCGAGGCGCCCGAGCCCGACGAGGTCGTCGACGAGCGCGAGGTCTCGGCCCGGCTCGTGTCCAAGCTCGACGCGCTCTGGTTCGCCCCCACGCTCGGCGACGAGCCGGCTGCGCAGGTCGCGTCGCCGGGAGGCGCGGGCATGGACGCGCTCGTCCTCAACAACTGCCCGTTCGTCGCGACGGCCCGCTGCACCCCGCAGGTCGTGTGCTCGCTGCACGCGGGGTTCATCAACGGCGCGCTCGCCGAGCTCGGGTCGAGCCGGCGCGCGACCGCCCTGGTCCCCCAGTTCGGGGAGCACCACTGCGTCGCCCGGCTCGAGACGGTGGACGTGGGGCGCCACGACGAGGCCGCGCAGATCCCGATCCTCGTGGCGGGCCGGGTAGCGCCCGCCTGACCGGGGCGCACCCGACCGGGGCGCTCCCGGCGTGGCCGCACCCGGCCGGGCCGCACCCGAGGGGGCGAGGCCGAGCGCGGGGCGTGCAGGACGCACTGCTGACGGGCGCACGGTCAGCTCTTGGCCTCGGCGCCGGGGCGTGCGTAGAAGTGCCAGGCGATGCCCGCGCACAGGAGCGCGTAGGCGATGATCCCGCCGAACACGGCCGTCCTCGGCAGGTAGTTGAACAGCATCGAGAACAGGAACGGTCCGAACGCGGCGATCGCGGCCGTCCAGCCGATCACGCCACCCGCCTGGCGGGCCGGGAAGATCATGGGCATCTGCTTGAACGTCGCGGCGTTGCCGACCCCGCAGAAGAAGAAGATCAGGACCATCCCGGTCATGAAGATCGGGAGGCTGGGCGTCTGGCCGTCCGCGACCGTGACCTGCCCGAACAGCACGAGCCCGGCCGAGGCCGCGACGCCGATCCCGGACACCACGGTCCACACGCCACCGCCGAAGCGGTCGCAGAGCGGCCCCCAGCACATGCGGGCGAGCGAACCGACGAGCGCGCCGAGGAAGACCCACGTCAGGTACTCGGGGCCGAACTGCTGCTTGAGCAGCATGCCGAACGTGCCGGCGAGCCCGGAGAAGATCCCGAACGTCAGGACGTACTCCATGGTCATGAGCCAGGTGTGCTTGTTCTGGAAGATGTCGAACTGCTGCTTGAGGTTGGCCTTGACGGGCACCGACTTGAGCAGGGTCCACGCGAGCACGACGCCGACGACCGCGAACGGGATGAAGATGAGTCCGGGGTTCTGCAGCCACACCTGGCGCGGCTCGGCGTTCTGCGGGTGCGCGAGCTGTCCGGCGAGGCCGAACATCCCGAACCCGATGGCCCACGGCACGACGAACTGGACGACCGAGACGCCGAAGTTCCCGATCCCGGCCTGCAGGCCCAGCGCCGTGCCCTGCTTGCTCTTGGGGAAGAAGTACGACGTCGAGGGCATGTAGCCCGAGAACACGCCACCACCGAGCCCGGCGGCGAGGGCGAGCGCGACGAGCAGCGCGTAGGAGGGCTGCGTCGGGAGCATCACGACCCAGGTCCACCCGACGAACGGGATGATCATGAGGAGCGAGGACAGCGTCAGCATCTTGCGGGTGCCCATCATGGGCGGGAGCATCATCCAGACGATGCGGAGCATGCCGCCGGTGAGGCCGGGCATGGCGAGCAGCCAGTAGGACTGGCTCTCGGTCAGGTCCCACCCGGTGACCGTGCCGAGGGTGGGGATGAGCGCCCCGGGCAGGTACCAGATGATGAACGCGAGCATGAGGTTGAACGTCGTGACCCAGAGCGTGCGCCAGGCGACCTTCGAGTCCCAGCGCTGGGGGTCGTTGGGGTCCCAGTCGACGAGGTCGCGGCGCGCGTCGGTGCTCACCTGGTGTGCTGGTCTGGGGGCTACGTCGGCTGTGACCACCGGGTGTCTCCGTCCGAGAAGTGGGGCTGGGGGCACCCACAACATATGGACGAGTTCACTCGTGCGTACCGGGACCTAGGTCCCGTCGCGGCGCCCTTGGTCCCGAACCGGGACACGGACTCTTCCAGCCCTCTGACCTGCGTACTTGGCCTTCCGAGGGGTTGTTGCGGATCAACTCGGGCAGGCCGGTGCCCGGGGCGCCCGTGGTGCCCGACGGCGGGCCGGGCCAGGCCCGCGGGCGGCGGGCCGAGGAGGGCGTTTCGCCCGAAGAACGGCTGCTGACCGAGGGGCTCGGCGAGGAGGCCGCCACTTTGTGCCTTCCGTCACAATCGACGTCCTGCGAGGTCAGGCGGCGTGATGGGGCTCTGTATCGGGGCCGGTTCCCGGGTGCCCGACGGCGTCGCTCACGCCAGGCGAGAGCCTCGCCTGCGCGGGAGCGCATCGCGGGCTGCGCCGGTTGCGCTGGTCGAGGCGAGCCCGTCGAGTGGGCCCGGCGAGCGAACCCCGATACAGAGGTTCGCGACCGGCCGTTCAGTCGGCCAGGGGGAGTGCCTTCTGCGGGGGCCACCTCGTCGTGGCGGCTCGCTCGACATCAGCGGCACGAGCGGTGCTCAGCGACGGTCACCCTGCCAACGATGGGTGTGCTTTCTGCGGAGCCACCACCATTGTTGCGGCTCCGTGAAAATCCCTCCCGCCCTCACGACCCGACGCGACCCACGGGACGGCGCCAGTCAGGCGACCACTACGTGCGCGTCGCCCAGAACACGACCGCGGCACTCGCCGCGACGTTGAGCGAGTCCACTCCCCCGCTCATCGGGATCTTCACGACGTGATCGACGGCCGCGAGCGTCGAGCGGTGCAGGCCGTGCCCCTCGGTCCCGAACACGAACGCCGACCTCTCGTCTCCCCGCGCGACGTACTCGTCGAGCGTCAGCGAGTCGTCCGACAGCGCGAGGGCCGCGACCGTGAACCCGTGCTCGCGCAGCTCCTCGACACCGCCTGGCCAGGTCTCGAGCCGCGTCCACGGGACCTGGAACACCGTCCCCATCGAGACCCGCACGCTGCGCCGGTACAGCGGGTCCGAGCACCGCGGCGACACCAGGACGGCATCCACCCCGAGCCCCGCCGCTCCACGGAAGATCGCGCCGACGTTGGTGTGGTCGACGATGTCCTCCAGGATCGCGACCCGTCGTGCGCCCTGCCCGTCCCGGGCGGTCGTGAGCAGCTCGTGCACGCTCGGCAGCACGGGCCGGTGCATGGCCGCGAGCGCGCCGCGGTGCAGGTTGAAGCCGGTGATCGACTCCAGGACGGCGGGCTCGGCGATGTACACGGGCACGGACTCGCCCGTGCCTCCGGGCCCGTCGTCCAGCCCGACGGCGGAGATCGCCTCCTCGAGACCCGGGAGCCACTTCTCGGCCATGAGGAACGACCGCGGCCGGTGGCCGGCACGGAGCGCACGGTGGATCACCGTGGTGCTCTCGGCGATGTACATGCCCTTCTCCGGCTCGTTCTTCGAGCGGAGCTCGACGTCCGTGAGGTTCGTGTAGTCGGCGAGGCGCGGGTCGGCCGGGTCGGTCACGTGGATGATCTGCACGCTCAGATTCTCCCGCACCCGGCTGGCCCGGCGCGCGTGGCGGCGGCCGGCCCGTCGAGCGTGCACTTCGAGCGGTCACCCGCGCTCCGAGACGACCCGAACTGCACACTCGGCGGGAGCCCTCACTGCACCCCGCGCCCTGCTCCGCCCTCAGGGCACCTCTCCGCCTCCGACCGGCCGGTGCCGAGCACGAGGTTGCGGTCGTTCTGACGACGTTCGCGACCTCAACCTCGTGGTCGAGCGCGCGGAACCTCGTGGTCGAGCGCGCGGAACCTCGTGGTCGAGCGCGCGGAACCCCGTGCTCGACGGTGAGCCTCGTGGAGTCCCGGATCTCGACCCGCTGCCGAACATGCGGTTGGCGTCGATGTTCGGGCCGATCACGACGACAACCGCATGGTCGGCCGACGCCGACCGCATGCTCGGCGCCGAGTCAGCTCCTCGCCCCACGGCGACCTTGCCACGGTCCGCCCCTGTGCCGAGCACGAGGTTGCGGTCGTTCTGACGACCTTCGCGACCTCAACCTCGTGGTCGAGCGCGCGGAACCTCGTGCTCGACGACCGACCGCCCAGAGGCCGCGACCGACCCGACCGGTGCAGGCATCCCGGTCGGCACCGTCGACGCACGGGCCGTCGGCCCTTCTCCGTCGCCTGGCACCGGGGCACCACCCAGCACCCCCGGGCGGAACACCACGCGCCTCTGCACCTGATAGCTCGTCGCGAACAGCAGCACCTCGGTCACGACCTTGGCCGGCAGCAGCGCGAGCCCGAACCCGGTCAGACCCCAGAGCATCCCGTACCCCGCGACCAGCAGCCCGACCGCGAGCGCCGCGTACCGCAGCGCGGCCCGCCGCCCGTGACCGGGCCCCTGCCCACGCCCCCGGCCGCCCGCCGCACCAGCACCAGCACCAGCACCAGCACCAGCACCAGCACCAGCGAACACCCGCCGGTTCACCATGAAGTTCACGGCGCCGCTGACCCCCCGCGCGCCCACCACGGACACGAGCAGCGACCCGGTCACGGCGTCGAGCACCAGGAGCGCCGCGGTGTCGATCCCGAACGCGAGCAGCGACGACAGCGAGAACGCGAGCAGCGGCGCGTAGATGCGGGCGGAGTCGGCGAGCGGCCGGAAGTGGGACGAGGCGTTGTCGTCGAGGTAGATGGTCTCGATCTCGACCTCGACCACGGGGCGTCCCTCGCGCGCTGCGGACAGCAGCACGTTGAGCTCGTACTCGTACCGGTCGCCGTGCACGTCGAGCAGCCACCCGATCATCGAGGCGGGGTACCCGCGCAGGCCGGTCTGGGTGTCCTGGACGCGCAGCCCGGTCGCTGCCCGGAACAGCCACCGCGTCACGGTGTTGCCGAACCGGCTGCGCACGGGCACGTCGCCGGCGAACGCACGCGCCCCGAGGACCACGGCCCCCTCGCCGTCGGACACCCGCTCCCCGACCCGCAGGACATCAGCGACGCGGTGCTGCCCGTCGGCGTCGGCGCACACCACGTCCTCGCCGGGCCAGCGCCGCGCGACCTCGGCGAGACCGCGCCGCAGCGCCGCGCCCTTGCCGCGGTTGGCCGCGAACCCGACGACGACCGCTCCGAGGCGTGCGACGTCGTCGAACACGGGGCGGAACCTCGCCCGGCTGCCGTCGTCGACCACGACGATCCCCCGCACCGCGTCCGTGGCACGCAGGTCGGTGACCAGCTGCACGAGCTTCCCGTCCGGCTCGTAGGCCGGGACAAGCACGATCACGGCCGCTCACTCCCCGACGTACAGGATGTCGGAGGTGCCGCGCTCCTTGCCGCGACCCAGGGGGTCGTTGACGAGCTCGCCGTCGTAGTACATGGTCGACGACCCGCCGCCGTCGAGGTTGTACGCGGTCGTGGCGCCCAGGTCCTGCATGATCTCGGCGAGCTCGGTCATGGTCACGCCGCGGCTGTACCCGGTGCTGCGTCCGTCGACCACGACGAAGACGAGGTGGTTCTCGTCGATCACCCCCACGGCGGTCCGCGGCTGCTCGCCCTGGATCGAGTGGTTGCCGACGTTGGTGTCGACCTCGACCTCGTCGATCCCGTCGATCACGTCGCCGTCCTCGAGCAGCGCGGGCCCGAACGACAACGTGTTCCACACGCCCGCGTCCACGAGCTCCTGGGCGGTCGTGGTGGTCTCGTCGTAGACCTCGACGCTCCCGTCGCGGTAGAACGCGAGCCCCTCGCGAGCCCCTTCGTCGCGGTAGACGACGCCGTTGCGGATCACGATGCCAGTGGACCGGAAGCCGTAGTAGTCGCCGTTGATCGCGAAGAGCGCGTCGTTGTCGGCCGCGATGTCGGAGGTCTTCTCGGTGATGTTCTCGCCGTACGCGTCCTGGGCGAACGCCGAGCGCAGGTCGGTCGCGTCCCCCAGGACGACGTCCGCGACGTAGTACGTCACGGTGTCGTCGCCCGTGCCCTCGACGACCTGGCGCACGCTCACGCTCGTCCCGTCGGAGGACGAGGCCGCCCCCGCGTCCGAGGTGCCCGACGACGTCGCCGCCTCCGCGGAGCCGCTCGCCGAGGCCTGGCTCGCCTCGTAGGCCGAGACGTCGGCGATCTCTACGTGCTCGACCACGAACCGGTCGAGCGCCCACGCGGTCGTCCCGCCGAGGGCCAGGGTGAGGGCCAGCCCTCCGCCGAGCAGGAGCCGCCGTCGACGCCGCCGGGGTGGCGGCGCGACGACGGGCGGCTCGGGGGCGGACGAGGTGCTGGGCTGCGGGTCGTGGAAGGTCATGCCTCTGGTCTACGGACCTGGCGTGTGCCCTCCGCAGGTGCGGGCTGAGCGGTCGCTGTGAGGTCCGACCTGACAGCATCGCGTGATCCCGATCACGCGGAATCGCTCCCAGGGTGACCGCGGAATGAGACGTCGCTCACTCTTGGACATCCGTCCCCCTTATGCATACTTTCACCCGGGTTCCCGCGTGATTTCATGGATGCATGAGAAAGCAGATGCTGGCACTTGCGGCTGTGGGCGCTATCGCGCTCCTGAGCGCGTGCGCGACCGACACGGCAACCGACAGCGGTTCCTCGCCCGACGAGACCCCCACCGGCGCCACGAGCGCCGAGGTGTGCGCGAAGTACTTCGACGGCGGCGACCAGTCGCTCGCGCAGCGCGTCACCGACGAGCTCGAGTACGACATGACCGCCCTCACCGAGGACGAGTCGAACGCCATGCGCAGCACCAACATCCAGCTCGAGGCCGTCCTGCGCCTCGCTGGACCCGAGGACGCCAACGCCCTCATCAGCAGCATCAAGACCCCGTTCCAGATGGCCGACGACCTCTTCAAGGGCACCGGCGACAGCATCGACACGACGGGCGTCACCGAGGCCGTGGCCGAGCTCGAGTCGCTCTGCGCCGGCGCGGGCTACACCGCTTCCTGACCGCTCCACCCCAAGATCACGCCCGCGACCCGGGCGACACCTCGAACGCCGGTTCCGCCCAGAAGGCGGGGCCGGCGTTCGTCGTCCCCGGACAGACGCGCTCCGGCGACGTCCCGCGGCTCACGGCTCGGAGAAAGCCTGGTCAGGGGACGAGGTGGGGCCCCGGCGACGACGTCACCAGGGCCCCACGGTCACCGTCTCGGGCGGCCACCTTCGCAGGTCGACGCCTCACGCGCTCACGGGGTCACCGCGTCATCTCCCCCTCGACGGCTTCCTCGACGGCCGCTGCCGCGAACTGGCTCTCGTAGAGCCGCGCGTACGCGCCGCCCTTCTCGATGAGCACCTCGTGGTTGCCCATCTCGACGATCGCGCCGTCCTCCATGACGAGGATGACGTCCGCGTCGCGGATCGTGGACAGCCGGTGCGCGATCACGAACGACGTCCGTCCGGCGCGCAGCGCGTTCATGGCCTGCTGCACGAGGACCTCGGTGCGGGTGTCGACCGAGCTGGTCGCCTCGTCGAGGATGAGGATCGCCGGGTCGGCGAGGAACGCCCGTGCGATCGTCAGGAGCTGCTTCTCGCCCGCGCTCACGCCCGAGCCCTCGTCGTCGATCACGGTCGCGTAGCCGTCGGGCAGCGTGCGCACGAACGGGTCCACGTGCGTGGCCCGCGTGGCCTCGAGGAACTGCTCCTCGGTGACCTCGACGCCGTCGGGCACGCCGTAGCGCAGGTTCTCCTCGATGGTGCCCTTGAAGAGCCAGGTGTCCTGCAGGACCATGCCGATGTTGGACCGCAGCCCGTCGCGGGTCATGGTCCGGACGTCGACGCCGTCGAGCGTGATGCGCCCGCCGTCGACCTCGTAGAACCGCATGATGAGGTTCACGAGCGTCGTCTTGCCGGCGCCCGTGGGGCCGACGATCGCTACCGTCTGGCCGGGCTCGGCCACGATCGACAGGTCGTCGATGAGCGGGCGGTCGGGCACGTAGCGGAACGAGACGTCCTCGAACGCGACCCGGCCCTGCACGTCCGTGAGCACGGCCGCGGGCGAGGGGTCCGGGGACTGCTCCTCGGCGTCGAGCAGCTCGAACACGCGCTCCGCGGAGGCGACGCCCGACTGCAGGAGGTTCATCATCGACGCGATCTGCGTGATGGGCTGCGTGAACTGGCGCGAGTACTGGATGAACGCCTGGACGTCACCCAGCGACAGGGTTCCCGACGCGACGCGCAGGCCACCGACCACGGCCACGATCACGTAGTTGAGGTTCGCGACGAAGCCCATCGCGGGCTGGATGATCCCGGAGATGAACTGCGCCTTGAAGCTCGCCTCGTAGAGCTCGGCGTTCTCGGTCTCGAACGTGTCGACGGCCGTCTGCTGGTGGCCGTAGACCTTGACGAGCGCGTGGCCCGTGTACATCTCCTCGACGTGCGCGTTGAGGCGTCCGGTCGCGGCCCACTGCTTGATGAACTGGGGCTGCGAGCGCTTGGCGATCATGGCCGTGACCAGGACCGACAGGGGCACGGTCACGAGCGCGATGACCGCGAGCAGCGGCGAGATCCAGAACATCATGGCGAGCACGCCGACCACGGTCAGGACCGAGGTCACGAGCTGCGACAGCGTCTGCTGGAGCGTCTGCGCGACGTTGTCGATGTCGTTGGTGACGCGGCTGAGGACCTCGCCCTTCTTCTGCCGGTCGAAGTAGGACAGCGGCAGGCGGCCGAGCTTGGCCTCGACCTCGGCGCGCAGGCGGCGCACGGTGCGCTGGACCACGGACGTGGTCACGCGTCCCTGGATCCACCCGAACAGGAAGGACCCGACGTAGATCGCGAGGACCAGCAGCAGGATCGTGCGCAGGGCCGCGAAGTCGATGCCCTGCCCGGGCACGACGTCCATGGCCGCGAGCATGTCCGCCTGCGTCCCCTGGCCGTTGGCGCGCAGGTTCTCGACGGCCTGCTCCTTGGTGACGCCTGCGGGCATCTGCGAGCCGATCACGCCCGCGAAGATCACGTTGGTGCCGTTGCCGAGGAGCTTGGGCCCCAGCACGGCGAGCGTCACGGACAGGACCGACAGGACCGTGATGACCGCGACGGCGAGCCGCTCGACGCGCAGGTAGCCCGCGAAGCGCTTGAGCGAGCCCGTGAAGTCCATGGCCTTCTCGGTGGGCATGCCCATGCCGCCCATGGGGCCGTGGCCGCCGCCCTGCGGGCGTCCCTTGAGGCGCGTGGCGGACAGGTCGGGCTTGTCGCCCGCCGCGTCCGCGCCGTCCTGGGGTGCGGTGGCGTCGCGCGGCACGGGACCGCCCGACGGCGTCACGAGGGTCTCGGCGTTCTTGTCGCCCGGGTTGTCGCTCGGGCGGGGTGTCTGGGTGCTCATGCTGCCTCCTGCGCCGAGAGCTGCGAGTACACGATCTCCTGGTACGTCTCGCACGTCTCCAGGAGCTCGTCGTGGGTGCCGGTGCCGACGATGCGCCCGTGCTCGAGCACGACGATCTGCTCGGCGTGGCGGATGGTCGCGACGCGCTGGGCGACCAGGAGGACCGTGGCCTCGCGGGTGCGGGGCGCGAGCGCGAGCCGCAGGGCGGCGTCGGTCGCGTAGTCGAGGGCCGAGAACGAGTCGTCGAACAGGTACACGCTGGGCTTGCGCACGATCGCCCGGGCGATCGCGAGCCGCTGGCGCTGGCCGCCCGAGAAGTTGGTGCCGCCCTGGGCCACGGGAGCGTCGAGCTGCCCCTCGAGCTGTTCGACGAACTCGCGTGCCTGGGCGACCTCGAGCGCGTCCCACACCTCGGCGTCGGTCGCGTCCTCCTTGCCGTAGCAGACGTTGTCGCGCACGGTCCCGGAGAACAGGTAGGCCTTCTGGGGGACGTAGCCGATCATCGACCACAGGTCCTGGAGCGCGACGTCGCGGACGTCGGTGCCGTCGATGCGGACCGAGCCGTTGGTCGCGTCGAAGAGCCGCGGGACGAGCTGGAGCAGCGTCGTCTTGCCCGATCCCGTGGACCCGATGATCGCGGTCGTGCCGCCGGGGCGGGCCGTGAACGTGAGGTCGTGCAGCACGGGGTCCTCGGCGCCGGGGTACCGGAAGTCGACGTCCTCGAACGTGATGATCCCCGTACGGTCCTCGCGGGGCGCGAGGCGCACCGGTGCCGGGGACTCGACCACGGTGGTCTCGGTGTCGAGGACCTCGCCGATGCGCTCGGCGGAGACGGCCGCGCGCGGGACCATCATGAAGATCATGGTCGACATCATCACGGCCATGAGGATGTACATGATGTAGCTGAGGAACGCCGTGAGGGCCCCGATCTGCATCCCGTCCTCGACGCGGTACGCGCCGAACCACAGGACCGCGACGCTGGTCGCGTTCATCACGAGCATGACGGTCGGGAACATGAGCGCCATGAGCTTGCCGACGCGCAGCGACGTGTCGTAGAGCCGGTCGTTGGCGACCGCGAAGCGCTCCTCCTCGCGGCGCTCGCGCACGAACGCACGGATGACGCGGATGCCGGAGATCTGCTCGCGCAGGACCCCGTTGATCGCGTCGATGCGCTTCTGCATCTTGCGGAAGTACGGGACCATGCGCGAGATGATCAGCCCCACGACGATCCCGAGCACGGGCACCACGACCAGGAGCAGCGCCGAGAGCTCGACGTCCTCCTGGAGCGCCATGATGACGCCGCCCACGAGCATGATGGGCGCCATGACCATGATGGTGAAGCCCATGAGCACGACCATCTGGACCTGCTGCACGTCGTTCGTGGTGCGCGTGATGAGCGACGGGGCGCCGAGCACGCCCATCTCCTGCGCGGAGAACGACTGGACGCGCGTGAAGAGCCCGTTGCGCACGTCGCGCCCGAACGACATGGCGACCTTGGCGCCGAAGTACACCGCGACGATCGCGCAGATCACCTGACCGAGGCTGATCGCGAGCATGACGCCGCCCGTGCGCATGATGTAGGCGGTGTCGCCCTGCGTGACGCCCTTGTCGATGATGTCGGCGTTGAGGCTGGGCAGGTAGAGCGTCGCGATGGTCTGCACGAGCTGGAGCACGAGCAGGATCGATATGGGCGTCCAGTACGGGCGGAGGTAGGTCTTCAGGAGACGTTGGAGCATCTGGGGTGTCCTGTCGGAGGTGGGGGCGGGGCGAGCAGGTCTCAAGGTGCCCGACGGCGGGGCGCACGTCGAGCGATTTCGGTGACCTCGGCGAGAGGTCCAGCATGCGACGCCGCGGTGAGGTCCGCGACGGCTGGCCGAGCGCCTCAGGCGAGCGACGCCGTCGGGCCCGGGACCGCGGGGCTTGCGTCCGTCCGACGGACCGCGGCGTGCGGTGGTCCCACCGCGTGGGGCGGGCCCGCTCCCTGGCACGGCGCCTCGAGGACGCCGTGGAGGAAGACGTCGACGATCTGGGTCGCGTCGAGGGGGCCGTCCTGGACCAGCAACGGGCTCGCGTGACCGTGCACGAGGAAGAAGAAGACGCTCGCGGCCACGCGGGGCTCGGTCCGCAGCTCGGCCGCGAACGGGGACAGGCGCGCCTCGATCGCCTGGACGATGTCCTGGACGGCCGACATCCGGGCGTCGCGGTGCGAGCCCGGGCCCTGCGTGCCGTGGTTGCGGTGGACGTCGTCCCGGTGACGACGGTGGGCCTCGCCCCCCGGACCGCCGGGCGGGCCGCCCCGGTCCCCCATGACCTGGTGGGCGACCTGGACGATCCTGGCGGTCGCGCGCTGGCTGTCCTGGATCAGCTCGGCCAGGGCCGTGAGCGTCTCGGCGAGCGAGCCACGCTCGCCCGTCTCGCTGATCGCGCGCACGAGCGGGGCCGGGTCGAGCGCGGCCACGAGGGCGGCGTGGATCAGCTCGTCCTTGTCCTCGAACGCGCGGAAGAGCGTGCCCTCGGCGACGTCCGCCGCCTGGGCGATCTGCCGGGTCGTCACGGCCGAGCCGTAGCGCGCGAGCAGGGGGACGGTCGCGGCGGCGATCGCCGCACGGCGGTCGTCACGGCTCATGGGTCGGGCGCGGCCCGAGGGGGTGGTCACGCCCACGAGCGTAAATGAGTGAGCACTCACTCGTCAAGGTTGCCCGACGCAACCAGATGCTCGAACGCCCGAGGGGGCACCGCGAGCGCGGCACCCCCTCGGGCGTTCGAGCACTGCTGCCGTGATGCCCTACGGGCGGTCCTCCGGCGACTCCTCACCAGGCTCCGGCGCGTCGGCCGGCACGGCCGGCGGCCCGAGCGGGCGCGGGGACGCGGTGCCCGGCTCCGGGGCGGGAGCGAAGCGCTGACCGGGGCCACCGGGGCGCTGCCCGCTCTCCACCTGCGGGTCGAACGGCAGACCCGAGTGCGTGCCTGCGCTCGTCGCGTCGGCCGTCGCGGCCTCGGCCTGACGTCGCGCCTCGGCGAGCGCCTCGGCCGGGTCGACCAGGGCCGGGGTGCCGAACTTGACGCGGTCCCGGTCGCGCTCGCGACGAGCGGCCTCGGACGCCTCCGACCCGTCGCCGGACGGCGTGGGCAGCCCGCCGAACCCCTGGGCGATCGACCCCAGTGCCGCCGTGAACTCGGTGGGGATGACCCACAGCTTGCTCGCGGTGCCGTCGGCGATCTTGGGCAGCATCTGCAGGTACTGGTAGGCGAGCAGCTTGGGGTCCGCGTCGCCCTCGTGGATCGCGTCGAAGACCTGCAGGATGGCCCGCGCCTCGCCCTCGGCGTTCAGGATCGCCGCCTGGGCGTTGCCCTCTGCACGGAGGATCGCGGCCTGCTTCTCACCCTCGGCCGTCAGGACCTGGGACTGCTTGATGCCCTCGGCCGTGAGGATCGTGGCGCGGCGGTCACGCTCGGCGCGCATCTGCTGCTCCATGGAGCCCTGCACGCTCGCGGGCGGGTCGATCGACTTGAGCTCGACGCGGTTGACGCGCACGCCCCAGCGCCCCGTCGCCTCGTCGAGCACGCCGCGGAGCTGGCCGTTGATCTGGTCGCGGCTCGTCAGGGTCTGCTCGAGGTCCATGGAGCCGACGACGTTACGCAGCGTGGTGACCGTGAGCTGCTCGATGCCCTGGATGTAGTTGGCGATCTCGTAGACGGCCGACTTGGGCTCGGTGACCTGGAAGTAGATGACCGTGTCGATGCTGACCACGAGGTTGTCCGAGGTGATCACGGGCTGCGGGGGGAACGAGACCACCTGCTCGCGCAGGTCCACGCCCGCGCGCACCCGGTCCACGAAGGGGATCAGCAGGTGCAGGCCCGGCTCGAGCGTGCTCGAGTAGCGCCCCAGCCGCTCGATGATCAGCGCCGTGGCCTGCGGGACGATCCGCACCGCCTTGACGAGCGCGATGATCACGAACAGCAGGATCAGCCCGAGCACGATGTACACGGCGATCATTCCGGGTTCTGGTTCAGTCATCGATCTTCTCCTGAGGATGGTTCTCGGTGAGCGGGCGGTCGAGCGGACGGGCTGTGGCGGCTCAGACCGTGTGGCTGTCGGACGCGACCGACTGCACCACGGCCGTGGCGCCGTCGATGCGGACCACGCGGACCTCGGTACCGGTCGCCAGCTCGGGCGACCCGTCCACGGTCCGGGCGCTCCAGATCTCTCCCTGGAGCTTGACGCGGCCGCCCAGCTCGGTCACCCGGGACACGACGACGGCCGAGCGACCCACCTGGGCGGCGGCGCCGGTCTCGGTGAGCGGCATCCGGTGGCGCAGGTGGCGCAGCAGCCACGGGCGCAACGAGAACAGGAGGGCGGCCGAGACGACCGCGAACGTGATGATCTGCAGCCACAAGGGACCGCCTGCCGCGTTGACCCCCGCGGCCGCGAACGCTCCCCCCGCGAACATGATGAGCACGAGGTCCAGGGAGATGATCTCGATCAGGACGAAGAGGAGACCTGCTCCGACCCACCACAACCAGTCCATGACGGTTCCTTCCGTCGTGCGGCTCGTCCTGCGCGTCGTCGACGCGTCGACATCACCTGCGTTGACACCACCTGCGTTCTTTGCCCAGATTTTACCGGAAGAACGAGGTCCGTGCACCTATCGGGCGTGTCGGACGTCGGCGCGTCCGGGGGCGCTTCAGCGCGCCGCGCGCGCCATCCAGCGGCCGCCGCCGTGCGCGACGAACAGGGGCAGACCGAACGCCTCGCTCAGGTTCTCGGCCGTCAGGACCTCGTGCAACGGACCGGCACGGTGGACACCGCCGTCCTTGAGCAGCAGGACGTGCGTGAAGCCCGGCGGGATCTCCTCGACGTGGTGCGTCACGAGGACGAGCACGGGCGAGGCAGGGTCCGAGGCGAGCTCCGAGAGCGCCCCTACGAGCTCCTCGCGCCCGCCCAGGTCCAGGCCCGCGGCAGGCTCGTCGAGCAGCAGCAGCTCGGGGTCCGTCATGAGCGCGCGGGCGATCTGCACGCGCTTGCGCTCGCCCTCGCTCAGCGTGCCGAACAGCCGGTCCGCCAGCGACAGCACGTCGAACGCCGCGAGCAGGTCCTCGGCACGCTCGGTGTCGAAGTCCTCGTACGACTCGTTCCAGCGGCCCGTGACACCGTAGGCCGCGGTGACCACCACGTTGCGGACGGTCTCCGAGGCCGGGATCTGCTCCGCGAGCGCCGCGCTCGCCAGGCCGATGCGGGGCCGCAGCCCGAACACGTCGGTACGGCCCATCCGCTCGCCGAGCAGGTCCGCGGTGCCCGCGCTGGGGTGCATGCGTGCTGCGGCGATCTGCAGCAGGGTGGTCTTCCCCGCGCCGTTGCGGCCCAGGATCACCCACCGCTCGCCCTCGTTCACCTGCCAGTCCACGGAGTCGAGGATGGTCTTCGTGCCACGGCGCACCGTGACTGCCTGCAGGTCCAGAACCGAGCTCATGGGACACGACCCTATAGGTTGGCGGACGTGGAATCCCACTCTGCCCTCGCGCTCCCCCGTACCGTCGTCCTCGCCCTGTGGTCGCAGGCGCTCGGCCCGCAGGGCGGCGAGCCCGTCGATCCCGACGGTCCCGGCGCGGCGCTCGTGCGCCGCGCGGTCGCCGCGGTGCGCCTCGACGACGAACCTCACACGGTCGAGGGTGACGAGACCGCCTCGAACCTGGCCGACCTGGTCGCCCGCTGGACCCGTTCGCCGTTCGAGGTGTGCGCGGTGCTGCCGGCCCCCGGCGACCCGCTCGGCGTCCCCTCGGTCGTGAGCGCCGACGCGACCGACGCCGAGGAGTGCCTGCTCGTGCAGTCGCCCGAGGGGGCCTGGGCGCTCGTGCCCGAGGTCACGGCGTTCGGCAGCGTGTACGAGACGGGGCACCTGGTCACGTGGCACGTGACGACCGTGCCGACCTGGCGCACCCAGGTGCTCGCCGCCGTCGGGACCCTCGCGGACGCCGAACGAGACCTGCGCGTGGCCCTGCTCACCGCGACCGAGGCGCTGGCCTCGCTCGACGTCGCCCGTTGGCGCGAGGACGCCGCCGAGACGATCGCGGCGCTGCGGTCCACGACTCCCCCGGACTGGCCGCTGCCGGCCGCCCGCTCGGAGTCGGACGCGCGCCGCGTGCGCGTGCTCGCCCAGGCCGCACGGCTGCGGGCCATCGTGGACCTGGCCACGGCCGACGACGGCGGCGCGGTCAACCTCTGGCAGGCCGACCAGCGCTCGACCGCGCTGCGCGAGGTCGACCGGGCCGCACGGCGGGCCATGTCCGCCGCGACGGCCCGCTACGCGACGGGACCGGACCCGAGCACGCTGCGGTAGACCTCGAGCGTGCGGTCCGCGATCGCGTCCCACGCGAAGTGGTCCTCGACCCTGGTCCGGGCCGCGCGACCCATCTCGCGCGCCCGCTCCGGGTCCGAGACGACCGCGACGAGCGCCGCGGCGAGGTCGGCGACGAACCTGTCCGGGTCCACGGGCGTCCCCGTCCCGTCGTCGACCTGCTCGATGGGGACGAGGTGGCCCGTCACGCCGTCGTCGATGACCTCGGGGATGCCGCCGGTCGCAGAACCGACGACGGGCAGCCCCACGGCCATGGCCTCGAGGTTCACGATCCCCAGCGGCTCGTAGACCGAGGGGCACACGAACACGGTCGAGGCCGCCAGGACCGCGACGAGCTCCTCGCGCGGGAGCATCTGCTCGATCCACACGACCCCGGTGCGCTGCTCGGCGAGCCGCGCGACGGCCTCGCTCACCTCGGTCGCGATCTCGGGGGTGTCGGGCGCGCCCGCGCAGAGGACCAGCTGGACCTCGGGCGGGAGCTGTGCGGCCGCGCGCAGCAGGTACGGCAGGCCCTTCTGGCGCGTGATGCGTCCGACGAAGACCACGGCCGGGCGCTCGGGGTCGATCCCCAGGTCGCGGACCACGCGGTCCGCCGCGGCGACCTGCGCCTCGGACTCGGGGCGACGCCAGCCGTCGAGGTCGATCCCGTTGTGGACCACGTGCACCTTGGCCGGGTCGACGTCCGGGTAGCAGCGCAGGATGTCCGCGCGCATGCCCGCCGAGACGGCGATGATGCCCGCCGCGGCCTCGTAGGCCGTCTTCTCCGCCCAGCCGGACAGCGCGTAGCCGCCCCCGAGCTGCTCGGCCTTCCAGGGTCGCAGCGGCTCGAGCGAGTGAGCGCTGAGGACGTGCGGGATCCCGTGCAGGAGCGAGGCGAGGTGCCCGCCGAGGTTCGCGTACCAGGTGTGCGAGTGCACGAGGTCGGCTCCGGCCACGTCGTCGGCCATCGCCAGGTCCACGCCGAACGTCCCCAGCACGGGGTTCGCCGAGGACAGCGAGCCGGGCACCGAGTACCCCGTGACCCCCTCCTCGCTGCGGGGTCCGTCGAAGCTGCGCACGCGCACGTCGATGCGTTCGCGCAGCACACGGGACAGCTCGGCGACGTGGACGCCCGCGCCTCCGTAGACGTAGGGCGGGTACTCACGGGTCAGCAGGTCGACTCTCACGCGGCACACGCTAGCGCGCCCGGCGGGGCCCGTGCGCACGGCAGGCCGCCCGCGACGCTCTCGCACCGCGAATCACCCACGACCAACCCGTGGTTCGGTCCCCACGAACCTCGGCCGAGGCCATAAGGTTCTGCCCATGGCCGCCCCACGTGTCCTCGCAATCGTCCTCGCCGGTGGCGAGGGCAACCGGCTCATGCCGCTCACCGCCCACCGCGCCAAGCCGGCCGTACCGTTCGGCGGCATCTACCGCCTGGTCGACTTCGCGCTGTCGAACCTGGTGAACTCGCACTACCTGCACATCGTCGTGCTGACGCAGTACAAGTCCCACAGCCTCGACCGCCACATCACCAAGACGTGGCGCATGTCGTCGTTGCTCGGGAACTTCGTCGCGCCGGTCCCGGCACAGCAGCGGGTGGGCAAGCACTGGTACCTCGGCAGCGCCGACGCGATCTACCAGTGCCTCAACATCATCGAGGACGAGCGCCCCGACATCGTCGTGGTCGTCGGCGCGGACCACGTGTACCGCATGGACTTCTCCCAGATGGTCGACGCCCACATCGCGTCGGGCGCCGAGCTGACCGTCGCGGGCATCCGTCAGCCCATCTCGATGGCGGACCAGTTCGGGGTCATCGACACCGACCCCGAGGACCCCACCAAGATCCGTGCGTTCCTCGAGAAGCCGACCGACCCCGTCGGGCTCGCGGACTCGCCCCTCGAGGTCCTGGCGTCCATGGGCAACTACGTCATCAACGCCGACGCTCTGGTCGCGGCCGTCACGGCGGACGCGACCGACCCGGACTCGCGCCACGACATGGGCGGAGACATCGTCCCGGCCTTCGTCGCGCGCGGCACGGCCGGCGTCTACGACTTCATCCGCAACGACGTGCCCGGCTCCACGGACCGGGACCGCGACTACTGGCGGGACGTCGGGACCCTCGACGCGTACTACGACGCGAACAAGGACCTCATCTCGATCACGCCGGTCTTCAACCTCTACAACGACGAGTGGCCGCTGCACACCGGGTACGTGGGCCTGCCGCCCGCGAAGTTCGTCCACTCGGGGCAGGGCCGCCTGGGGCACGCCGCCGACTCGCTCGTCTCCCCCGGCGTGATCATCTCCGGAGCCACCGTGGTGGGCTCGGTCCTGTCCCCCGGCGTCTACCTGCACTCCTGGTCGTCCGTCTCCGACTCGGTCCTCATGGACGGGGTGCAGGTCGAGCGGCACGCCCAGGTCCACCGCGCGATCCTCGACAAGAACGTGATCGTCACCGAACGCGCCCGCATCGGGCTCGACCCGGCGCAGGACCGCGCCCGTGGGTTCACCGTCACCGAGTCGGGCATCACCGTCGTCCCCAAGGGAACCATCGTTGAATAGCACTGCCGCCCGTCCTGACGTCTCGACCCGCCGCCTGGTGGTCATGGACGTCGACTCGACCCTCATCACGCAGGAGGTCATCGAGCTCCTGGCGGACCACGCCGGGACCCGCGAGCTCGTCACCGAGGTCACCGAGCGCGCCATGCGCGGAGAGATCGACTTCGGCGAGTCCTTGCGCGAGCGGGTCGCGACGCTCGCCGGGGTCCCGGTCAGCGCGTTCGAGGACGTGCTCGAGCGGGTCACGCTCACGCCGGGCGCTCGCGAGCTGATCACCGAGCTCCAGGGCCGGGGCTGGACCGTGGCCCTGGTCTCGGGAGGCTTCGAGGAGATCGTCGCTCCCCTGGCCGAGCGCCTCGGGATCACGCACTTCCGGGCGAACCGGCTCGAGGTCGTCGACGGCCGGCTCACGGGACGGACGACCGGCCCCGTGATCGACCGCGCCACCAAGGAGCTCACGCTGCGCGAGCTCGCGGCCGCCCAGGGCGTGGACATGGCGCACACCGTCGCGATCGGCGACGGCGCCAACGACCTCGACATGATCGGCGCGGCCGGGATCGGGATCGCGTTCGCAGCCAAGCCCGTCGTGGTCGCCCAGGCCCCGCACTCGGTGCCGGGTCCCCGCCTCGACACGGTGCTGGAGATCATCGACGCGCCCGGCCGGACGGCCTGAGGGCTCGTCCGACCTTGTCGCGACCGATCCTGTTCCTCGACGTCGACGGGACCCTGCTGCCGTTCGGGGGCCCGGGGATGCCCGCGGTCCCGGACGCACCGGAGTCCTGGACGGCGGCGTCGAACCCCCACCTGGCGCGGGTCGACCGGCGGCTCGGGCCCCTGCTGGCCGGGCTGGGTTGCGAGCTGGTGTGGGCCACGGCGTGGATGCACGACGCGAACGAGGTGATCGCGCCCCTGCTGGGCTTGCCGCACCTGCCGGTCGCTGATCTCCCCGCCTACGACGGCGACCGCGGTGCCGACGACCTGCAGTGGAAGACGAGGGCGCTGGTCCGGATCGCGGACGGCCGTCCGTTCGTCTGGGTCGACGACGTGATCGGGCACGCCGACCGGTGGTGGGTCGAGATCGAGCATCCCGGTGCCGCCCTGCTCCACCAGGTCGAGCCCGCGGTCGGGGTGACCTCGACGGACATCGCCACGATCGCCGCCTGGCTGCGGGACGTGGAGCCTCCCGTCGGCTGACGGGCCGTGGGTGAGGATCCCGGCCAGGACGCCTGCAACGGGTGCTAGCCCACGTTCGTGAGCGCGTCGACGAGCTGTCCGACCGTGGGCGCCCCCGCGAGACCCTGCGGGGTCGGGTAGAGACGGCAGGCCAGCCCGCTCGCCTCCTGGTGCTCGAACAGGTCGCGCCCGTCGAGACGAAGCGTGGGTGACCCCGGGAAGGCGAGCGCCGCGGCGTGCTCGTCCGTCAGGACCTCGACGAGCTCGACGGGTCGACCGGGAACGCCCACGAGCTCCAGGGCCTGCGCGAGGTTGTCCCGCGCGACCGTCCAGCTCGGACACCCTTCGAAGTACAGGAGCTCGATCGTCATGGCTCCATGATGGCCGATCCGCGCGCCGTCGCCGGGGCGGACGGCCTGAGGGCACAACGGACCGCGAGCAGGTACGTCGAAGCCCCTTCCTCCCGTCGTTCGGGTGGAAGGGGCCTCGTGCTTCGCGCGGTGTGCTCCCCCTCAGCTCGAGGGGCGCCCGACGTACGACAGGTTGGCGACCGCGCCGTCCCACTCTCCCCACGGGGTCGATGACTCCAGGACGCTGTACGTCGCCGTGGGGACCCCCACCCGGACCTGGGCGAGCGCGCCCGAGTCGGAGCCGGGGCCGGCCAGGTGCGCCGCGGTCGCGGCCATGGTCGGCTCGTGACCGACCACCAGGAGCGTGCGCACCCGGGAGTCGGCGCCGCGCACCATGTCCAGCACGTCCCGCACCCCGGCGGCGTACAGGGTGTCGGTCACCACGACCTCCGGGGCGACGTCACCGAGGTGCGCCGAGAGGAGGTCCCACGTCTGGCGTGTGCGCAGGGCCGAGGAGCACAGGACGAGCTCGGGGACGAGCGAGGAGTGCGCCAGCGCGGCGCCGACCCGGCCGGCCTGGCGCCGTCCGTTGAGCGCCAGCGGGCGAAGGACGTCGTCGACGCCCCCGGCAGGCTCCGCCTTGGCGTGCCGGAGCAGCACCAGGCGGTGCGTGCCGCCTGCCGCCCCGGAACCGGCGGCGTCGGACGCCACCGACGATCTGCCGTCTCGCACGTTCGCCCCTCTCGTCACAGCCCCATGGCGTGCACGCCGCCGTCGACGTGCACGATCTCCCCCGTGGTCGCCGGGAACCAGTCTGACAGCAGCGCGACGACCGCGCGTGCGGCGGGCTCCGCGGTCAGCTGGTCCCAGCCGAGCGGCGCACGCGTGGGCCAGCCGTCCTCCATCTGCTCGAAGCCGGGGATCGACTTCGCCGCGGTCGTGCGGATGGGTCCGGCGGAGACGAGGTTGGTGCGGATGCCCTCCGGGCCCAGGTCGCGCGCGAGGTAACGGTTCGCCGACTCGAGCCCGGCCTTCGCGACGCCCATCCAGTCGTACACGGGCCACGCGAACTGCGCGTCGAACGTGAGCCCGACGACGGCACCACCGTTGGTCATGAGCGGCTTGGCGGCCACGGCGAGGGACTTGTAGGAGAAGGTCGAGACCTGCAGCGCGGTCGCGACGTCCTCCCACTTCGCGGAGAGGAAGTTGCCGCCCATGACGCTCTGGGGCGCGAACCCGATCGAGTGCACGACGCCGTCGAGCGTGTCCACGTGCTCGCGGACCGCGTCGGCCAGTCCGGCCAGGTCCTCCTCGTTCGTCACGTCGAGCTGCACGACGGGCGCCTCGACCGGCAGACGCTTGGCGAAAGCCTGCGTGAGCTTCATCTGGCGACCGAACGAGGAGAGCACGACCGTGGCCCCCTCCTCCTGCGCGAGCCGGGCCGCGTGGAACGCGATCGAGGAGTCGGTGAGGACGCCGGTGATCAGGAGCTTCTTGCCTTCGAGCAGACCCATCAGTTCTTCTTCCGTTCTTTCGTCGTGCGCTGCTTGAGCGTACTCATGGACGACCTGCCCGGGGTAGTTCTCGGGGGTCGTGCGGTGTGTCGAGGAGCACGCCGTGCGCCTCGACGACGTCAGGTGGTGGTCAGTGCCCCATGCCGAGGCCGCCGTCGACCGGGATCACGGCGCCGCTGATGTAGCCCGCGTCGGGGGACGCGAGGAACTGCACGACGCCCGCGACCTCGGTCGCCTGGGCGAAGCGTCCCGCGGGGATGTTCGCCTTGTACTGCTTCTGGCGCTCCTCGGGCAGCTCGGCGGTCATGGCCGTCTCGATGAACCCCGGGGCGACGACGTTGGCCGTGATGCCGCGACCGCCGAGCTCGCGCGTGATCGAGCGCGCCATGCCGACCAGCGCGGCCTTCGAGGCCGAGTAGTTGACCTGTCCGGGACCGCCGTAGAGGCCCACGACCGAGGAGATGAGGATGATGCGGCCGCGACGCAGGCGGATCATGCCCTTGGAGACGCGACGCACGCACCGGAAGGTCCCGGTGAGGTTGACGTCGATCACGGACTCGAACTCGTCGTCGGTCATGCGCATGAGGAGCTGGTCGCGGGTCACGCCCGCGTTCGCGACGAGGACCTCGACGGGGCCGAGCTCGGCCTCGATCGCGGTGAAGGCCGCGTCGACGGCCTCGGTGTCGGTGATGTCGCCCACGACGCCGAACACGCCCTCGGGCAGGTCGCCGCTGCGGTAGATCGTCGCGACACGGTCACCGTTGGCGACGAACCGCTCGGCGATCGAGCGACCGATGCCCCGGTTGGCGCCCGTGACGACCACGGTGCGCGGGCTGGGGGAAGCGGGGGCTTCGGACACGACATCTCCTCGTTCGGGTGGCCTGGGAGGCGTCGTCCGCGGCGGGGTGTCCCCCGCTCGTCCGGCACGTCGCCGCAACGACCGTACCGCGAGCGCCCGACGACGTGCGCGCAGGGACCATCACAGGCGACCGGGGTCCTTTGTCGGGTTCCGACAAACGTAGGATGGAGGGGTGAGCAGCAACAACAAGGTGCCGAGCATCTCGGACGCACCGGAGTCGCTCGCGCAGGACCAGGCCCGGCGCACCAAGCGCTACCTCATCCAGATGGGGATCCGGCTCGTGTGCTTCGTCGGGGCCGTGATCGTCCACGGGTGGTTCTCGTTCGTCCTGATCGGGGCCGCGATCGTCCTCCCGTACGTCGCGGTGCTGCTCGTCAACGCCGGCCGCGACCAGCGGACCTACGACGTCTCGCCCATGGAGCGCCTCCAGGTGGAGGCCGCCCCCGACCACCCGAGCCTCGGGCGGGTCGTCGAGCTCGACGAGGACGGCCAGGTGCGCAGCGACGCCTCGGACTCCCCCACCCACCCCGGCGACGGCACCGACGGGCCCGCCGACCCCGCCGGCCGGACCACCGACCGAACGAACACGCAGGAGCCGCACGATGGTTGACCTCCTCCACCTCGCCGACCCCGTCGACGAGGGTGAGTTGCTGTGCAGCGCCAAGGGTTGCCGCGCCGAGGCGGCGTGGGGCCTGCTCTGGAACAACCCCAAGCTCCACACGCCTGAGCGCCGCAAGGTGTGGCTCGCGTGCGACGACCACCGCGAGCACCTCGAGACGTTCCTGGGCGCCCGGGACTTCTGGAAGCAGACCGTGCCGGTCGCCGACCTCGAGCGTCGGCCCGAGCTGTGACGCCTCCCTCCCCCGAGCGCCCGGACGCCCCGGCGAACCCCGAGCCGCCGACGCCCCCTGAGACCTCGGGACCGCAGGCGCGCACCCCCGACGCGGCCCAGCTCGCCCACGACGTCGCCCGCGACGCCAAGGCCGAGCCCCGGACCGTCCGCCAGTGGATCACGCTCGCGCTCGGCGTCCTGCTCGTGGCGGCGCTGTGCGTGCTCGCGGGGCGCTGGCAGTGGCACCGCTACGAGTCGCGCTCGGCCCAGATCGAGATCATCGAGTCCAACTACGACGCGACCCCGGTCCCGCTCGCCGACGTCCTGCCCGGGCCGGGCGCCGAGCTGGACCCGCAGCGGGTCTGGCAGCAGGTCACGCTCGAGGGCAGCTACGTCCCCGAGGCGACCGTGCTGCTGCGCAACCGTCCGGTCGCCAGCAAGGCCGGGTTCCACGTCCTGGTCCCGTTCGTCACCGAGCCCACGGACGGCAGCGAGCCGGTCGTCATGGTAGTCGACCGCGGCTTCGTGCCGCTGGGCGCCGACGCGAGCGCACCCGACGAGGTGGCCGCTCCGCCGTCGGGCAGGGTCGAGGTGACCGTGAGCCTGCGCGTCGACGAGCCCGCGTCGAGCCGCGAGGCCCCGGACGGGCAGGTCCAGGCCATCAACACGGCCCAGGTGCTCGCCGAAGGGCCCGACGGCGGCGCGTGGGCCGACGGGATGACCGTCGGCGCCTACGGCTCGCTCCGCGCCGAGGACCCGGCCCCTGCCGCCTCGCTGCGAGCCCTGGCCGTCCCGGACACCGATCCCGGCTCGCACCTGTCGTACACGTTCCAGTGGTTCGTGTTCGCGGCGGGCGCGATCGGCGGCTTCCTCGTCCTGATCCGCCGCGAGAAGCGCGAGACCGTGACGGCGGGAGACCTCCTGGGCGAGCAGCGCGCGTCGGGCCGCGCCCCCGGGGAGCCCGCTCCCCGGCGTCGTCGCGGACCGACCGCCGAGGAGGAGGAGGACGCCCTCCTCGACGCGCAGGCGGCCGCGCAGGACCCCGCGGCGCACGGGCCCGCGACGCACGACGACGCGCGGACCTGACCGGCCCGCCCGCCGCGCACGCTCCACCGGGAACGACGAACGGCCCGCCTGCTCCGAGGAGCAGGCGGGCCGTTCGTGTCGCTGCAGGTACCGGTGGCTACCGGTCGCTCAGGCCAGCGAGATGAGCTCGGCGTAGGAGTCGTTCCACAGGTCCTCGTCGCCGTCGGGCAGCAGCAGGACACGCTCGGGAGAGAGCGCCTCGACCGCGCCGTCGTCGTGGGTGACCATGACCACGGCTCCCTCGTAGTTCTTCAGGGCATCGAGGATCTCCGCGCGCGAGGCCGGGTCCAGGTTGTTGGTGGGCTCGTCGAGGAGCAGCACGTTCGCGCCCGACACGACGATGGTCGCGAGCGCGAGGCGCGTCTTCTCGCCGCCGGACAGGACGTGCGTGGGCTTGTTGGCGTCGTCGCCCGAGAACAGGAACGAGCCGAGCACCGAGCGCACCTGCGTGTCGGTGAGGTCCGGCGCCGCGTGGCGCAGGTTCTCGACGACCGTCACGTCCATGTCCAGGGTGTCGTGCTCCTGGGCGTAGTAGCCCAGCTTGAGCCCGTGCCCCGCGATGACCTCGCCCGTGTCGGCCTTCTCGACGCCCGCCAGGATGCGCAGCAGCGTCGTCTTGCCGGCACCGTTGAGCCCGAGCACCACGACCCGGCTTCCCCGGTCGATCGCCAGGTCGACGCCCGCGAAGATCTCCTGCGACCCGTAGGACTTGGACAGCCCCTCGGCCGTGATGGGCGTGCGCCCGCACGGGGCCGGCGTGGGGAAGCGCAGCTTGGCGACCTTGTCGCTCACGCGCTCGCCCTCGAGGCCCGAGAGCATGCGCTCGGCGCGCTTGATCATGTTCTGCGCGGCCACGGCCTTGGTCGCCTTGGCGCGCATCTTCTCGGCCTGCGCGAGCAGCGTGCCGGCCTTCTTCTCGGCGTTGGCGCGCTCGCGGCGGCGACGACGCTCGTCGGTCTCGCGCTGCTCGAGGTACGCCTTGTAGCCCAGGTTGTACTGGTCCAGGACGCCGCGGTTCGCGTCGAGGTAGAAGACCTTGTTGACCGTCGCCGAGAGCAGCTCGACGTCGTGGCTGATGACCACGAACCCGCCCGAGTAGTTCTTGAGGTAGTCGCGCAGCCACAGGATCGAGTCGGCGTCGAGGTGGTTCGTCGGCTCGTCGAGCAGGAGCGTCTCGACGCCCGAGAACAGGATGCGTGCGAGCTCGATGCGGCGGCGCTGACCACCCGAGAGCGTGTTGAGAGGCTGCGCGAGGATGCGCTCGTCGAGGCCCAGGTTCGAGGTGATGCGCTGCGCCTCGCTCTCCGCGGCGTACCCGCCCGCGGCCGTGAAGCGCTCCTCGAGCTTGGGGTAACGGTCCATCGCGGCCAGGTGGGTGTCCGCGTCGGCGCTCGCCATCTCGCCCTCGGTCTCGCGCATCTTGCGCACGAGGACGTCGAGCCCGCGCGCCGAGAGCACGCGGTCCATCGCGATCACGTCGAGATCGCCCGTGCGGGGGTCCTGCGGCAGGTAGCCGACCTCGCCCGTGCGCACGATCTGCCCGGCCGTGGGCTGGGTCTCCCCCGCGAGGGTCTTCGTCAGGGTGGTCTTGCCCGCTCCGTTGCGACCCACCAGACCGATCCGGTCTCCGGCAGCGATGCGGAAGGACGCCTCGTCCAGCAGGACGCGGGCGCCGACGCGCAGCTCGACGGCATGGGCAGTGATCACAGAGAGTTCCTCCGGCGGGGTCGTGGGGTGTCCAGGAGTCTTGCCCGGCGCGGGACCGCGCCGTGTGCGAGACACAAACGCCACCGATTCTAGTGCCGCGCGGCTGCGGACGGAACGGGATTTCGCGGGCTGGTCCGTCACAGTGGGTGACGCGGGTGCGGCAGGGCGACCCCGGCGCAGGTACCGGTCCCGTTCCCGGTCGAGGCCGCGCGCGCCGACGGGGCTGCCGGGGTAGCCGGCGTCGACAACGTTGCCGGGTAGCCGGCGTCGAGAACGAGGTTGCGTTCGTTCTGAGGCCCAGGACGGACGCGACCTCGTTCTCGGCGACCACCTTCCCCGCCCGACGACGTCGCTCGCCTCCCCGGGGCACGCCGCGGCGGGGCGAGACGACGGCGCGCGGCGAGCTGCGCCGTCGGGCCGGAAGGGGCGGCTCCCCCGCTGACGGAGCCCGCCCACGGCGAGGCGCGCCAGGAAGTCACCGACCGAACCGCGACCGCAGGGCGCCGTGACCTGCGGCGACGGGTAGCGTTGACCTGTGACGTTCAACGAGGGTGGTTCATTCGAGGGCGGCCGTGTCCGCAAGGGTGGCCGGGGCAAGGGTCCCGTGATCGCGGGCGGCGGCATCGCGGCCGTGCTCGTGGCGGTCGTGGTCGCGCTGCTCAACGGCGGCGACCTGGGCAGCGTGCTGGGCGCGGTCGGCGACCAGGTCCAGACGACCAGCACCGAGGACACGGGCCAGCAGCAGTTCGTCGACGACTGCACGGTCGAGGAGGCCAACACCGAGCGCGAGTGCAGGCTGTCCGCGACGTCGTACTCGCTCGACGACTACTGGTCCGAGGCGCTGCCCGCGCAGGTCGGTGTGGCCTACGTCGTGCCCGACGTCGTGAGCTTCACGGGCTCGACGCAGACGGCGTGCGGCGCCGCGACCAGTGCCGTCGGGCCGTTCTACTGCCCGCCCGACCAGAGCGTGTACCTCGACGTGTCGTTCTTCGACGAGCTGCGCGACCGCTTCGGCGCCTCGGACGGGAGCCTCGCCGAGATGTACGTCGTGGCGCACGAGTTCGGTCACCACATCGAGCAGCTCTCAGGGGCCATGTCGTCCGCGGACCGCTCGGGCACCGGACCCGACTCCGACTCGGTCCGCATCGAGCTCATGGCCGACTGCCTCGCGGGCATGTGGGTCGGCAACGCGTCGAAGGTCGTCGATCCCCAGACAGGTGTCAAGTACCTCGCCCCCATCACGCAGGCCCAGCTGAAGGACGCCCTGTCTGCGGCCTCCGCCGTCGGTGACGACCGCATCCAGCAGTCAGCGACCGGCTCGGTGAACCCCGAGGCGTGGACGCACGGCTCGAGCGAGCAGCGCCAGCGCTGGTTCATGACGGGCTACGACGGCGGGACCGTCCAGGCCTGCAACGCTCTCGAGGCGTCGACGCTCTGAGCGCTCTCGTTCCCGCTTCCCCTGACGGCGATCGTCGGACTGCGCACTATTGCCGAGCGCAAGCGCTCCTCCGGCGGACCGATGAGTTCTCGGTCGCGCACCCGTCTCACTGGTGAGACCAGGCCGCCCTCGGGCGGCATCACCGCACGGGAACACCGAGGACGGGGACGGACCCATGGCTGAGCTGCTCGTCGACTTCATCACCTCGCTCGACGGCTACGCGTCGGGAGAGGGCTGGCCCGGGTTCTGGGGGCTCGAGGGCCCCGAGTACCTCGGGTGGCTCCAGGAGCAACCCGAGGTCACCTATCTGATGGGCGCGACCACCTACCGGCTGATGTCGGGCTTCGCGGCGGGCCAGGTGCCGGAGGGGACGGACGAGTTCACCGCTGACGAGGAGGCGTCCGTCGACGAGCTCACGGCGGCACGGAAGGTGGTCTTCTCCAGCACGCTCGACGAGCCGCTGACGTGGGCCAACTCCACGCTGGTGCGGGGCGACGCGGTGGAGGCCGTCCGCGCCATGAAGGACCACGAGGACGGCATCCTCAGCACGATCGGCAGCCTCAGCGTGGCGCGCGCGCTGCTGCGGGCAGGGCTCGTCGACCGGTTCCGGGTCGGGATGTTCCCCGTGATCACGGGCGCGACAGGATCGGAGCGGATCTACGACGGCTATCCCGACGTCGCCCTCGAGATGACCGTGCACCATACCTTCGACACGGGCATCCACATCGTCGAGTACCGCCCCCGCGTCCTGGAGCACCCGCCCCTGCTGCCCGCCGACGGGTGAGAGCGCCAGGTCGGACAGGAGCCCAGCGTTCCGGTGCACGGGCTCTGAGCCCTGTACCCCGGCGCTGACGAGCGCACCTCGGGCGGCGAGCAGAGGTCCGGGCCCCTCGGACGAGCCGAGGAACCCGGACCGGTTATCGTGTCAGCTCGACATGACGCGCTGGTGGAGGTTCTGCACGGCGTACCGCGCCGACCAGAACGCGCCGTGCTGCCAGGCGGAGATCTCGGACATCCAGTCGCCCGCGAAGTAGACGTTGCCCGCGCCCTGCTGGAGCTGCTTGAAGCGCGCGGACGCGGTGTTCGGGTAGGCCCAGGCGCCCTCGATGTACGGCACCTTGTGCCACGCGATCGAGAACGAGCTCTCGAGCTCGGTCCGGTACTTCTCGCCGTGGATCTTCACGCCCTGCTCGACCGCCCGCAGCTCGCGCTGCTTGGGCGACATGTCGGCGTAGGCCCGCGCGTTGGCCCCCGTGTTGTAGTAGCCGACGACGAGTCCCTTGCGCTCCCCGTAGCCGTAGGACGGGTACCAGATGTGGGCCAGGTCCATGTCGGTCTCGGTGATGCCGCCGTAGATGCGGTGGTCGTCCTCCCAGAACCGCGACCGGTACTGCAGGCCGATCTTGCCCGCGGGAGAACCGACCGCGAACTCGCCCAGGGCCGCGTCGATGTCGGGGCCCCAGTTGGTGCTCCAACGACGCATGAGCCCCGCCGGGGCAGAGACGATCGCGAAGTCGGCGTCGATCTGGCGGGCCTTGCCGTTCGCCGCCGTGTAGGTGACCTTGACGCCGCGGCTCGTGTTCTCGACCCCGGTCACCGGCGAGCTGAAGAGCACGTTCTGCTTGCCGATGGCGCGCACGAAGTACTCGTAGGTCGTGTCCATGCCGCCCTTGGGCTGGAACATGAGCATCGACTGCTCCCAGTTGATCTCGAACGGGAAGTACTGCCCCACCTTCGAGGCGAGCACCTCCGAGACCGTGCCCGGTCCGGGCAACGGCGTGCCGTGCTCGTTCCACGCCGTCGGGTACACCGAGTACCCGCGGTTGCTCCCGCCCTGGTACTTCCCGTCGGCCGTGAGCGACCCCCAGCTGCGCAGGAAGGACCGCAGGTTCTCCTTGTCCGCTGCGGTCAGCTTCTGGTCGAGCGCCCCCTGGTCGGCCGCCATGCTGAGCAGCTCCGAGGTGTAGCCGAACACGTCGGCCTTGGCCGTGCGGTACCGGACCGGGTTGCCCGGGGTGGCGCCCGAGCGCTCGTTGTAGAGGTAGGCGTCGGCGTTGGCGTTCGTGAAGACCTCGTACGGCACACCCAGCTCGCGCAGGTAGTCCATGGCGACCATCCACTGGGCGATGCGCCCGGCGCCCGCGTTCATGTACGTACCGTCGGAGAACCGGGCGGTCTGCTTGACGCCGTTGACGTCCGTCTCGGAGTCGCCGTTGCGTATCGTCAGCGTCCGGCCGCCCGCGCGGTGACGCGCCTCGAGCACGGTCACCCGGTAGCCGGCCTTCTGCAGCTCGTACGCCGACGCGAGCCCGGCGGGGCCCGCTCCGACGACCACGACCTTCTTGGCGGAACGCCCGGTCAGCGAGAAGTCGCTGCCCCTCGGGGGCGTCCAGGACTCGTTGCGCGGCTGTGCCGCGGCCGTCGGCGCGAGCCCGACGGCGCCCATCGTCGCGAACATGACACCGGCGCTGGAGCCCACGCCGACTGCCTGGAGGAAGTTGCGGCGTGAGACGCCGGAGGAGCCGTTTTCTGAGACCACGATGCCCTACCTCTCGTCTGTCGGTCTGGCGGACGGGGGTCCCACGGCCGCGAGCGCCGGGTGCCGCCGCCAGCACCGTGCGTGACGCTAGGCACTGCAGGTTCCCTGGACGGTTCCTCGGCGTTTCCTGGCAGTTGCCAGTGGTAACAAGTCTGTTTCGCACCGTTCCGCCTGGATGCTCCTCCGGGCAGATGGTGCGATTCAGGGCATCCGGGCCGACTTCAGCCCGAACCGCGGTGTTCATCGCGCCGAAACGGCACCTCACTACGGTCCTCGCCATCCGGTACCCACCGGACCGACACGTGCCAGGCGCCCCCGCGCGCTGCACCGCCACTGGAGGTCCTCATGAAGAGCAGCGTCAAGATCATCGCCGCGGTCGTCGTGACCGCAGCCGTCGCCGTCCCGGGCACCGCCTACGCGAAGGGCAAGCTCTTCGAGCCCGCGCCGACCGAGGCCGTCTCGTTCATCACGGGCGACACCGCGTCGATCGCCGACGGCGTCGCGATCGGCAAGAACGTCGCCTGGTACAAGTCCTCGGGGCTCGGACCGTCGGCGATGAACACGGCCCCCGGCGTGTCGGCCGAAGCCAGGTACATCCCGACCGACGTCTTCCCGGGCGGGCAGCTGCCGGCAGGGGTCACGCTCACCGAGGCCCAGGGCATCAACGCACTCATGCGCATCGGCGAGAACCTCACGAAGGCCGGGTTGTCCTACGAGGACGTCGTCTCGATGCGGGTCTTCCTCCAGAACCCCGAGGGCGAGGCGAAGATGGACTTCGCCGGGTGGAACCGGGCGTACCGGCAGTTCTTCGCCAACACGAACCTCGCCACCGGGGCGACGCTCGACGTCCAGCTCGGTTCCGTGACGACCACACCGATGGTCGTGAACGAGGCGCGTCCCTCGCGGTTCGCGCTCGAGATCGAGAACCTGCCGGTCAACGGCTGGCTCGTCGAGGTCGAGGTGGACGCCGTCTACCCGGGGACGGACCACAAGCACTCGAAGTGAGGTCGGGCGGCGCGGCTCGCGGGGACCGGGACGGGGCCCCCCGGGTCGGCCGTGGCGTGAGCCGACGGGCACGGCGAAGGGGCCGTCGTTCCGGGAGGAACGACGGCCCCTTTCGGTGCACGACCTGCGGGCGGGGCGAACGTCAGACGTTGCTCTCGACCTTCAGCGCTGAGCCGGTCAAGCTCCACTGCGACCTCCGCCTGATAAGCGGCCGCCCCCGGGCGCGCGGCGCGCACCCCCCGGCGACGGCGTGACCTTCGCGAGGCGTCAAACTTGCGCGCAATGTTGAGGTCCGGGCAGTAGTACCAGACCGTACGGCCGTTGTGAGGCGGTGGCATCCGTCGGGGAACGGGATGTTCCTCGGTGTGCTTCAACAGCTTCGCGCGAAGGTACTCAGGCGGCTTCACCGACCGAAGGTCCGCCTCAGCGAACTAGTGCTGGTTCGCCTTGAGCACTTCCTCGACCAGCAGTCCGAGTGTTCAACTTGTCCGCACCCTCTCGCCGCTGCCCTCGGCGAGCTTCGCGTTGTCGGATTTGTGATAGCAGACCTTTGATGCTGGCTTGTTTTGGTCAAGCCGTGCCATCGGCTCCGCTCCCTGGAAAGTCTCGCCCGAGTACCCCGATGGAACAGTCGTCCTTGGTGGCGTTGCGGACGGTGATGTCGACAAACTTCCGCAACTGCTTCTTGTACTTCGAGGTCTTGCTCTGCTGGGCAGGCGCGGTTCCCACGGCGGTGATGAGCTTTGAACATGCACCCGCCAACTGGCGCGTCCGCGGGTTGTAGAGACTGTCGCCAGTGCCGTCGCTCATGAGGACAAATCCCGCAACTCCGTCCAAGGAGCCGCGAAACAGCCGGATCGACTCTGCCGCACCTCCTGAGGTCACGAAAGTTGTCTGGTTGGCGAACTCATTGTTGTCGGGGCCCGAGACGACTCGCAACTGTCCGTCCTTCAGGTAGCCGATGAGGCCGTCGCCAACATGAGCGCCGAGAAACTTGTCGCCCGACACCGCGACGCTCATGAATGTCGAGGCCAGGTCGCGCACGTGAAGTCCTTGCCGGTCGGCGACACCCGCCAACTTGTCGAGCAACCGTCCAAGGATCTCCAGCTTGACGCTGGCACCGTCTGACCTCTCAGCGTAGTTGTCGAACCGCTCCAGCAGGAGGGCGCACCCCTCATCTACCACCGCCTGGGCGCCAAACTGCGAGTGGCTTGCAGAACCGGCGCCGTCGGCAAGGCAGAGGACCTGGATGCCGGCACGCGAGAGGAACTTGGTCCGGTCTTGGACCGGTGTGCCGTCCCGCAAGTGCCCGTGGCCCCTGACCTGGTAATGAAACTCCTTGAACACCTACAGCTCCGCCCAGCCGGCGAGTCCGTCGAGGTCGAGCTTCACCGCGTCCCCGGGCGTCGAACGAGAGACGCGCGCGACGGACTTCGACAGCCACTCGAAGAACTCCTTGAACTTGAGTCCGTCGAGACGAAGTGGAGGGCGGTTGGGGCTGAAGCGGGCCAGGGTCCTCATGTCCGCATGAGGCCCGATGCCGATCGGGAAGACGGTGAGCTTCTTGGCGTCGACCAGATCGACGACGCGTGCAACTGCGCTGTCGATGTTGTCGGTCGGCGCGCCGTCCGTCATGAGGACCAGCCAGGGCTGGTAGTACAGGACGCCGCTGCCCGAGTAGGTCGCCTTCCGCTTCTCCAAGGTGTCGAGGGCGAGATTCACGCCCGCACCCATTGCGGTGGTCCCGCTGGCGGCCAGTTTGGTGATGCGCTGCAGCCGTTCGATGCTGGCAAAGTCGTGGACCAGTCCTGCGGCGGAATTGAACTCGACGATGTTTATCTCAGCCGAGTCGTGTGCGTCGTCGTCCTCGTCGATGGCGTCATAGAAGAGGTTGACGCCTCGGACGAGTTCCTGGATCGGCGAGCCGTTCATGGATGAGCTCGTATCGAGGCACAGTGAGACGGGGACGCGCGGGGTGGGGTTGTCAATGAGATCGTCGGCCCCAATGTCGAGTCGTGCCATTTCCGTTTCCTTTCGTCAGCCTTGTGGTGGTGGCTAGTTGTCTTGAAACCACTGCTTCAGTCGCGCCCAGAATCCGCCCAGGGGCTGGGCGCCGGACTTAGGTGCCATGCGCTGCTTGGCAGCGGTCACCGGCGGGCAGGACTGCTTGATTGCCGCATGCGACTTGGGTACGTCCAGGAAGCGGCTCGTGAACCACCCGATGTGGTCGTAGGTGATGAAAGGCTGCCGGCAGTCCACGCAAAGCCGAGCCGGGTCCAGCGAGTTCGCCTTGGTGGTGCATGTCGGGCAGCGCCCGTAGGTAAGCTGCGCCTTCGAGTAGTTCTTGCCGCAGTCCTTGCAGGCGAAGGTCGCCGGAGTCGCCACGCGTGGGGGGACTGCTCGCGGCGCGGCACCTCGCACGGCCGCGGTCCGTGTGGGTTGGGAGTCCTTGCACTTGTTGCACTGTCGCGGAACGAAGTACTCCTGGTTGTCGTCGCTCCAGATTCCGGCGATCGCGTTTTGGCGACCGCAGCCCGGGCAGTCCTGGATCGGGGTGTCCGGCCGGAAGGCCTTGTTGCGGATCGGGTACACGTCGTTCGACATGGGGTCGAAGTTCAGGCGCTTGTTGGCCAGGTAGGCCTTGTACGCCCTGAACGCGTCGAGCCACTCGGTCGCCGTCGGGCGCTTCTTGTAACGCTTACCCTCCTTGTGGAAGGTGTGCCAGAAGAGGTCCTTGACCGGCTTGTGTATGTGGCTCCACATGTACTTCCAGTCGCCGTTAGGCTGGTCCTTGTTGTTGCGGTTCTCATACTGGAAGGCGAAGTTGCCCTCCTTGATCAACTGGACCACGTCGCCGTCGGTGCCGGTCCGGATGTACGGAAATTGGCCGGTCATGACGACCATGAACAGCATTGTGGCAACCGCGAAGAACTCGTCCTCCATGGTCCGCAGGTCCTCTGCATATGCCTTGCCGAGCATCGCGGGCGAGGTGAACATTGGCGTACCCACCGGACAGGGGTAGCCCTCCGCCTGCCACGAGTCCACGTCGATGATGAAGACGTTCTTCCTGTCGTCGACCATCAGATTCTTCGGGTTGATGTCGCCCACGACAATGTTCAGAGAATGCAGATACTGGACCTTCTCCAGGAATGAGATGCAAACGTCGACTAGATCTGCCTTCGTCCAAGTCGGGAACTCCTTGGCGAACTTGCGCTTGTTGAAGATCGTGCGCTGGAACTCGCGGCCGCTCGCTCGCGGCATGACGTATCCGACGAACTCTCCATCGCTGTTGCGCACCAGCGCGGAAGGGACACACACTCCCTGTAGCTGAAGGCCGTGGCTCACCAGCAGGTGGATCTTTTCCTGGCGATGCCGGGTGACGTGGTCCTTGTCGAAAATCTTCACGACGGTCTTCTTGTCGGCACCCTCATAGACCGAGCCTTCGCCGCCTTCGCCTACGAGAGGGCCCAGGACGAACGTGCCGCTCTCGCTCGCGGATTCCCAGGTGACTTTCTCGCCTTGCGTAGGGAGGGACGCGAACGGCAGTGCCGTGTCGCGCGGCTTGATCTTCCTCGTCGCTGCAAACGGCTTCACCAGTGCGGAGCCAGTCGCAACGGGCGTCGGCACGGGAGTTTCGCCGCGCCTGAACCTCACTCTCGGGTCTGGCTCTATGAGGCGAACGGCCTTGCGGAACTCATCGAGCAGAGGCCCAAGCGTTGCGACCTCCGACTCGTCCTTGAAGTTGCCTGTGTTACTGGCAATGCGTTCTGCATGACGGTCGCGCTTGCGGTTTCCGCGCTCGAACAGGGCCTGGTCGTGCTCGACCTCCAGGTCACCATCCTTGGTCAGCACGCCAACGATGAGGCGCCCGCCCAGGCGATGCGCAAGGAGGCGGATGCGCAGCTTGATGGTGATGTCGTGGGTGAGCAGGCACATCTCGTACCTGCCGGCGAACTGCTCGAAGAGCCGCAAGAACAGGTCGTCCGCGTACGGATTGGTGTCGTCACCCAGGTCCGTGCGGATTAGGCGGACCCGGCTCGCGCTCTCCAAGAACGTGAGTGCGGCTCCAGCCTTCCTGACGGCCTCGGCCCGCTCTGCGCTCTCCGTCGAGGTGTCGATGCAGCTCTGCTTGATCAGCTCGCCGACGACCTTCGTCGGGACCACGATCGGGTTGTCGTTCTTCAGGATCGCGCCCTGGCCTCGCTCGAACAGGCGCTTCAGACCTCCGGCGCGACGTGGGTCGGTGTCCATGAACATGTTCGTGTCGATGAACAGCCGACGGTTGGGCTGGAGGAACTCGACGGGATCGAGCAACGTCAACTCCGCGCTCACTGGTTGCTCCCGAACGAGATGTTGCTCTTGAACTCGTCCACAGCGGCGGCGGTCTCCCCACTCTCTCGCTGGCGACCTCGCTGGTACTCGACGATTGCACGAATCGGAATGCGGTGGTGCGTCCCGACACGGACGTGCTCCAGGGTTCCGGCATCCACGAGCTTCATCAGCGTGGGACGAGACATGCCGAGCATTGACGCCGCCTCCGTCGTGGTGAAGAGGTCCTTGACCGGAATAATCACCGCCCCGGTCGAGTGCTCGGCTTCCAGCAGTTCGAGCACCTTCTCCGCGCTCTTGCGGGTCAAGCTGAGAGTGACCGTCACCTCCTCAGGCGAAGCGGCGAGGGCGTCGCGCAAGGCCTCGACATCGTCCGGCAGGATCTCAGGCATCTTCACCTCCAACTGAAGCAAGTGCAACCAACTGCAACAACTGTAGCCATGTGCAGCAAGTGCAGTCAATGGCGGCAATGTGATTCACCCGCTCCATCGCCCGGCCGATGCTTATCTGAGTGACGCGTACGCCTCCTCACATCCGCAGTGCAGCTGTCGATGATCTCGTCGGGGTCCAAGCAGGCGTTCTCCCGCCTGAGATCCCGCGTTCCAGCGCACGGACGAAGGTGGGTTCACCGAGATCGACCCGACAATGACGACCCTGCAGTTCGCCGCCCTCGCCGTGCGGGAGTTCCGTGAGGGCGAGCAACTCGTGGCTTTCGGACGCGTCGAGCACTTCCACAGCGCCGACCGGTTCGCGGCCCGCCGCATCGACCATGACGCGACCCGCGCGCCCCGGCCTGAGAACGCACGAACCAAATCGCGACCCGAGCAGCCCGCCAAAGATGCGGCGTCGAGGCCACGACGGCGGGTGGCGCCGGGCATGCCCGCGCAGCCGAAGCAACGTCCGGCACGGCGGCGCGCTGCCGGCCGTCTGGCCTCTGCCGCCGCGAAGCGCGACGCCGTCGGGCACTATCTGTGAAGGGCGATGACGGACGATCACCGCCCCACGTGACGACCGCGACTTCCCGCGGCCGAAGGACCTCCTTGCCGGGCTCTTCGACTGGCCTCAAGCCGACACCATCGGCGCCCCGGCCGCGCACGAGGAGCTCACGACGATCAACTGGCTGTACCTGACCGAGGACGAGGCGATGGTCGCCTGGCTCGATCTTGACGACTGGGTCACCCGGTGGCTGCAGGTCCGGGGCTTCCTGCGGCCGAACTTCGGCCGAATGTTCGCTTTAGTGTGGTATTCCGTGCCATGAGCGTCCCTCCCAGCCGACAGGTGTGCTCCGCGCCCCGTCCTGTGGGGGAATCACGCGCGTTCGCCAGCCCTCGATCCGAGCTCCGAACTGCGCCTACGGCCCGAAATCTGCGGGGGAACCGTGGGGGAATGAGATACCTCCAGAGGCCGTCTCAGTCCATTTCGGACCCTCACCCGAAATCGCGTCGTGCAGGTGAGGTGCCTTTCCGGCGGGATCTCGCGATCCCGCCGGACTGCCCGGAACGTCAGACGTTGAAGCCCAGCGCGCGCAGCTGGTCCTTGCCGTCCTGCGTGATCTTCTCGGGGCCCCACGGCGGCATCCAGACCCAGTTGACCCGGAAGCCGTCGATCAGACCGTCGAGCGACTGCGCGGTCTGGTCCTCGATGACGTCCGTGAGCGGGCAGGCCGCGGACGTGAGCGTCATGTCGATCACGGCGTGGTTGTTCTGGTCGACCTGGATGCCGTAGACGAGGCCGAGGTCGACGACGTTGATCCCGAGCTCGGGGTCGATGACGTCGCGCATGGCCTCCTCGACGTCGGCCGCGGTCGGCGGGGTCGGTGCCGCAGAGGCGGCGGGGGTCTCGGTCGTCATCGGTTCTCCTGGGGGGACTGCGGGGACAAGGGCTGGTCGAGCGGGGGCTGGGAGGCTGCGCCCGGGCCCGCGAGGACCCCCGACGTCGCCAGGGTGTCGCGCAGGGCGGCCCAGCCGAGCAGCGCGCACTTGATACGGGCCGGGAACTGCGCGACCCCGGTGAAGGCCGTGGCGTCGCCCAGCTCGTCCTCGCGGTCCTCGTCGAGGCCCTTGCCGCGGGACTGCATGAGCTGACGGAAGAGGTCGCCCAGGTGCTCGGACTCGGCGACCGGTGCGCCCGTGACGAGGTCGGTGAGCACCGAGAGCGAGGCCTGCGAGATGCTGCAGCCCTGCCCCTCCCAGCTCACGCGGGAGATCGTGGGGACCTTCGGGTCGGCGGTGTCGAACTCGACGCGCATCGTGACCTCGTCGCCGCACGTCGGGTTGATCTGGTGCGACTCACCGTGCAGGTGCCCCTCCGCGAGCTCCACGAAGCCTCGCCCGTGCGGGGACTTCGCGTGGTCGAGGATCACCTGCTGGTACATCTGCTCCAACGAGCTGCTCATTGCTGGGGTCCTGCTCCTTCGGTACGTCGTGCGGGTCGTGGGACCGCGCAGACAGGGTGGGGCGTCGGGCGCACGTCAGTCCACTGAGAAGAACGCCCGGACCCCCGCCAAACCTTCCCGGAACGCCGTGACGTCCTCGGACGTCGTGTACACCGAGGCCGAGGCGCGCGCCGTGGCGGCGATCCCGAACCTGCGGTGCAGGGGCTGCGCGCAGTGGTGACCGACCCGCACGGCGATCCCGGCGGCGTCGAGGACCTGGCCCACGTCGTGGGCGTGGACGCCCTCGACGACGAACGAGACGACCGCGAGGCGGTCCTCGGGCGTCCGCGGGCCGATGATGCGCACGCCCGGGACGTCCGCGATCTTGAGCATCTCGACGGCGAGGTCGTGCTCGTGGGCCGCGACGTTCTCCATCCCGAGCTCTTCGAGGTACTGCGCCGCGACGCCCAGGCCGACGATCTGCGCGACGGCCTGCGTGCCGGCCTCGAAGCGCTGGGGCGGCGGCATGTACGACGCCTCGGTCATGGTCACGACCTCGATCATGGACCCACCGGTCGTGACCGGGGGCAGCGCCTCGAGCAGCTCGCGCCGCCCGTAGAGCGCTCCGACCCCGGTGGGGCCGAGCATCTTGTGACCCGAGAACGCCGCGAAGTCGACATCGAGTGCGTGCAGGTCGACCGGCAGGTGCGGCACGGACTGGCACGCGTCGAGGAACGTGAGCGCCCCGACCTCCTGGGCCCGCGCCACGATGGGTGCGACCGGGGTGATCGCGCCCGTGACGTTGGAGGCGTGCGTGAACGCGACGACGCGCGTGCGCTCGGTGATGACCGAGGCCGCCTCGTCGACGCGGATGCGGCCATCGTCGTCGACGTCGAACCAGCGCAGCACCGCTCCGGTGCGCGCCGCGAGCTCCTGCCACGGCACGAGGTTCGCGTGGTGCTCGGCCTCGGTCAGGACGATCTCGTCGCCCGGCGCGAGGGCGAAGCGGCGGGCCGCCTCTCCCCCGCGACCGATCGTCGCGTTGGACAGCGCGTACGTCACGAGGTTGATCGCGGCGGTGGCCCCGGAGGTCCACACGATCTCGTCGGCGTCGGCCCCGACGAAGCGCGCGACCGCCGACCGGGCGTCCTCGAACGCCTCGGTCGCCTCCTCCGCGAGCTGGTGCGCACCGCGGTGCACCGCGGCGTTGCGCTCCTCGTAGAAGTCGACCTCGGTGTCGAGGACGACCTGGGGCTTCTGGGACGTGGCGCCCGAGTCGAGGTAGACGAGCGGACGGCCACCCCGCACCGTGCGGGCGAGCAGCGGGAAGTCGGCTCGCACGGCGGCGAGCTCGGTGGCGCTCAGCCCGGCCCGCACGGTGTCGGTGGTGGTCATCGAAGTCTCCTCGGTGTGTCAGGTGCCCGCCGGCTGGCCGACGGGCGGGCGGCCGGCGGGCCGCGGGCCGGGTCAGGCCGTGGCTGCGCCGGTCAGGAAGCGGTCGTAGCCCTCGTTCTCGAGGCGGTCGGCGAGCTCGGGGCCGCCCTCCTCGGCGATACGGCCGTCGACGAACACGTGAACGAAGTCCGGCTTGATGTACCGCAGGATGCGCGTGTAGTGCGTGATGAGCAGCACGCCGACGTCGGTGTTCGCCTTGGCGCGGTTGACGCCCTCCGAGACGATGCGCAGCGCGTCGACGTCGAGGCCCGAGTCGGTCTCGTCGAGGATCGCGATGCTCGGCTTGAGGAGCTCCATCTGCAGGATCTCGTGGCGCTTCTTCTCACCGCCGGAGAAGCCCTCGTTGACCGAGCGCTCGGCGAAGGACGAGTCCATGCGCAGGTTCTCCATGGCGCCCTTGACGTCCTTGACCCACGTGCGCAGCGCGGGGGCCTCGCCGTCGATCGCGGTCTTCGCGGTGCGCAGGAAGTTCGAGACGGACACGCCCGGAACCTCGACGGGGTACTGCATGGCGAGGAACATGCCGGCACGGGCACGCTCGTCGACCGTCATCGCGAGGACGTCCTCGCCGTCGAGCGTCACGGTGCCGCTCGTGATCGTGTACTTGGGGTGACCGGCGATCGAGTACGCGAGGGTCGACTTGCCCGAGCCGTTGGGGCCCATGATCGCGTGGGTCTCGCCGCTGTTGATGGTCAGGTCGACGCCGCGCAGGATCGGCTTCGGCCCTTCCTTGGTCTCGACGCTGACGTGCAGGTCGCGGATCTCCAGAGTGGACATGTGGTGTTCTCCAGTATTCGGAAAGTATCGAGAAAGCTCAGGGGTCAGGACGGGGAGACGGTCTGGTCGATGTCGACGAGCACGCGCTCGCCGTCGATCGTGACCGGGTAGACGGGCACAGGGCGCATCGCGGGCAGCGCGGTGGGCATGCCGGTCCGCAGGTCGAACTGCGAGCCGTGCAGCCAGCACTCGATGAAGCAGCCCTCGACCTCGCCGTCGGACAGCGAGACCGCACCGTGGGAGCAGATGTCCGAGATGGCGTGCCAGTTCCCGTCGCCGTCGCGGACGACCGCGACCTCCACGGGACCCTTCTCGCCCTCGAGCTCCACGCGCAGCGCCTCCTCGGGCGCCACGTCGTCGGTCATGCAAGCAAGCTGTGCGCTCATGCGGGTCGGGTCACCGGCCTTCGATGACGCTCATCGACTTGGCGAGCTCGGCCTCGATCGAGGTGAGCAGGCGCTCCTCGACCGACGGGACACCGATCTCCTGGATGAGCTCCGCGAAGAAGCCACGGACCACGAGGCGACGCGCGTCGGCCTCGGGGATGCCGCGGGCCTGCAGGTAGAAGAGCTGCTCGTCGTCGAAGCGACCGGTCGCCGAGGCGTGCCCGGCTCCCTCGATGAGGCCGGTCTCGATCTCGAGGTTCGGCACCGAGTCGGCCCGCGCGCCGTCCGAGAGGACGAGGTTGCGGTTGAGCTCGTAGGTGTCGGTGCCCTCGGCCTCGGTGCGGATCAGCACGTCGCCGACCCAGACCGTGTGCGCGCCCTCGCCCTGCAGCGCGCCCTTGTAGGTGACGCGCGACTTGCAGCTCGGGACCGCGTGGTCGACGAAGAGACGGTGCTCCTGGTGCTGGTCCGCGTCCGCGAAGTACAGGCCGACCATCTCGACCTCGCCACCGGTGCCGGTGAACTCGGCGTCCGGGGTCACGCGCACGACGTCGCCGCCGAACGTCACCACGACGTGCTTGAGCTTGGCGTCGCGGCCGATGCGGGCGCGGTGCGAGCTCGCGTGCACGGCGCCCTCGCTCCAGTCCTGGACCGAGACGACCGTGAGGTGCGCGCCGTCCTCGACGACGATTTCGACCGTCTCGGTGAGCGTCGCAGAGCCCACGTGGTCGATGACCACGACGGACTCGCTGTGGCGCTCGGCCTGGATCAGCAGGTGCGTCGCGGTGGGCTCGTCGGACAGGCCCTCGATGCGCACGGACGTGACCTCGCTGGCCACGGCCTCGGCCGGGATCGTCACGACGGTCGCCTCGGCGAACGCGTTCCACGCGGTCACGGCGGTGCGGTCGCCGGGGACGCCCGCGCGGCCGAGCCGCTCGTCGTCCCGGCCGACGATCTCGACCGTGACCTCGGGCGCGTCGACCACGGTCGTGCGCACGCCGGCGCTGCCGAGCTCGGCAGCGAACAGCGGGGCGAGGCGCGGGACCGGCGAGAAGCGCCACTCCTCCTCGCGCCCGGTGGGCACGGTGATGACGGTCGGGTCGAACGAGGTGATGCGCTCGGCGCGGGATCCCTGCGGCGTGCCGCCGACCCCGTGCGAGTGAGCGCCGTCCTGGACGGCCTGCGTGTGGTCCGTGCTCAGGCCGATCGGCTCGGTCTCTGTGGTGCTCGCAGTAGTAGTCATTTAGCCGACGGACCCTTCCATCTGCAGTTCGATGAGGCGGTTGAGCTCGAGCGCGTACTCCATGGGCAGCTCGCGCGCGATGGGCTCGACGAACCCGCGCACGATCATGGCCATGGCCTCGGTCTCGGCCATGCCTCGGGACATGAGGTAGAACAGCTGGTCCTCGCTCACGCGCGACACGGTCGCCTCGTGACCCATCGAGACGTCGTCCTCGCGGACGTCGACGTACGGGTAGGTGTCGGACCGGGAGATCTGGTCGACGAGCAGCGCGTCGCACAGAACGGTGGAGGCGGAGTGCTCCGCTCCCTCGAGGACCTGGACGAGGCCGCGGTAGGACGTGCGTCCACCGCCGCGCGCCACGGACTTCGAGACGATCGAGGAGGACGTGTGCGGGGCCGCGTGCACCATCTTGGCGCCCGCGTCCTGGTGCTGGCCCTCGCCCGCGAACGCGATCGACAGCGTCTCGCCCTTGGCGTGCTCGCCGAGCAGGTAGATCGCGGGGTACTTCATGGTGACCTTGGAGCCGATGTTGCCGTCGACCCACTCCATGGTCGCGCCCTCGGCCGCCGTCGCACGCTTGGTGACGAGGTTGTACACGTTGTTCGACCAGTTCTGGATGGTCGTGTACCGCACGCGGGCGTTCTTCTTGACGATGATCTCGACGACCGCGGAGTGCAGCGAGTCGCTCGAGTAGATCGGGGCGGTGCAGCCCTCGACGTAGTGCACGTACGAGCCCTCGTCCGCGATGATCAGCGTGCGCTCGAACTGGCCCATGTTCTCCGTGTTGATGCGGAAGTAGGCCTGCAGCGGGATCTCGACGTGGACGCCCGGGGGGACGTAGACGAACGAGCCGCCGGACCACACGGACGAGTTGAGCGCGGCGAACTTGTTGTCACCCGAGGGGATGACGGTGCCGAAGTACTCCTGGAAGAGCTCGGGGTGCTCGCGCAGCGCGGTGTCGGTGTCGAGGAAGATGACGCCCTGCTTCTCGAGCTCCTCGTTGATCTGGTGGTAGACGACCTCGGACTCGTACTGGGCCGCGACACCGGCGACGAGGCGCTGCTTCTCCGCCTCGGGGATGCCGAGCTTGTCGTAGGTCTCCTTGATGTCCTCGGGCAGGTCGTCCCACGACGTGGCCTGCTTCTCGGTGGACCGCACGAAGTACTTGATGTTGTCGAAGTCGATGCCCGACAGGTCGCTGCCCCAGTTGGGCATGGGCTTCTTGTCGAACAGGCGCAGGGCCTTGAGGCGGTAGTTCAGCATCCACTCGGGCTCGCTCTTGAGCGCGGAGATGTTGCGCACGACCGCCTCGGAGAGGCCGCGCTGCGCCGTCGCACCGGCGTCGTCCTTGTCGTGCCAGCCGTAGCCGTAGGAGCCGATCGAGGCGATGATCTCCTCGTCGGACTGGCCGGTGCTCTGGGACACGCCGGCGGTGTCCTGGGTGGGAGCGCTCATGTCATTCCTTCCACGTTCCGTCGACGACGGAGGGGGGCGGTGGGGCGGTGGTCGATGAACCTGTCGGTTCGGTGTGTCGTGCTGGGGGGTGCGCCGGGGCGCGCGGTCCGCGCGCGGTGGCGCGTCGTGCGGTGGTCTCGTGCCCGACGGCGTCGCTCGCCTCGGGTACGCGGGTCGCCGCGGGGAGCACGGGGACGTTGGTGGTGCACGCGTGCCCGCCGCCCGCGAGGGTCGCGAGCCGCTGGACGTGCGAGCCGAGGAGCTGGGAGAAGACCTGGGCCTCGGCGTCGCACAGCTGGGGGAACTCCTCGGCGACGTGCTGGACCGGGCAGTGCCCCTGGCAGAGCTGGACGGTCGCGGTCCCGGCGACGGGGCGCACGCTCGCGGCGAACCCGTCCTCGGCGAGGACCGCGGCGAGCTGCTCGGCGCGGCCCGCGACGTCGTCGGCCGTGATGCGGGGCGCGTAGCGGTCCGTGAGCTCCTCGAGGCGACGACGAGCGAAGTCCTCGACGGCGTCCTCGCCCGCGACGTCGCGCAGGAAGCGCAGCGCCTGGGTCGCGAGGTCGGGGTAGGCCCCCGAGAGCTCGGACTGCCCCCTGTTCGTCGCGACGTAGTGCCGGGCCGGTCGTCCGCGCATGCCCGTGGTGGCGCCCGAGTCGTGGACCGAGATGAGTCCGTCGGTCTCGAGCTGCGCGAGGTGGCGGCGGACGCCTGCGGGCGTGAGGCCCAGGTCCGTCGCGAGCGAGGCGGCGCTCACAGGTCCGTCGGTCACGATGAGGGACAGGACGCGCTCGCGCGTGGTCCCGTCGCCGTCCGCGGCGGCGTGGGATGCGTCACTGCCGAGCGCGACGGCAGGCAACGAGCGGGGCGCTGCACCCGTGGTGCGTGCACCGTGCGTCATGCCTCACCTCCACGTCGTCCGGCCTGCTGGGATCGGTCTCGCCAGGTCCGCGGGCGCGCAAGGGCCCCGGGGACTGGTCGATATAGGTAACAGTCTCATGTGCTAAATGGTCCGACGCAAGCAAGGCCTACCTCACAGCGGGCCCCAGGCGGCTCCCCTACAATCGCCACCGTGCCCGACTCCCCCGCCGTCGTCCTCCAGGACGTGGTCAAGCGTTATGACGGCCGGGCGGTCGTCGACCACCTGAGCCTGACCGCCTCCCGAGGCGCCGTGACCGCCGTCCTCGGCCCCAACGGGGCCGGCAAGACCACCACGATCGAGTGCTGCGAAGGGCTGCGAGCACCGGACGCGGGCACCGTGCGGGTGCTCGGGCTCGATCCCCTGCTGAGCGCGCGCGACCTGCGCCCGCGCGTCGGCGTCATGCTCCAGGACGGCGGCCTGCCCACGGGCGTGCGCGCGCTCGAGATGCTGCACCACGTCGCGTCCATGTACGCGAACCCCCGCGACGTGGCGGAGATCACGGAGCGGCTGGGTCTCGCGAGCTTCGCGCGGACCACGGTCCGACGCCTGTCGGGTGGCCAGCGGCAGCGCCTCGCGCTCGCCGCGGCGATCGTGGGCCGCCCCGAGGTCGTGTTCCTCGACGAGCCCAGCGCGGGCATGGACCCCCAGAGCCGGCACGCGGTGTGGGAGCTCGTGCGCGAGCTGCGCGCCGACGGCGTCGGGATCGTCCTGACGACCCACCTCATGGACGAGGCCGAGGACCTCGCGGACCACGTCTACATCGTGGACGACGGGCAGGTCATCGCCTCGGGCGCGACGCCCGACCTGCTGCACTCGGGGCCGTCGGCGGACGGAAACCGCACGCTGCGCCTCGAGGCGCGCGCGGGACTGGACGTGGAGGCGCTGGCCGAGCGAGTCGGCCCCGGCCCGACGACGTCGCCCGCCTCCGCGTGGACCGTGACCGAGACGCAGCCCGGCTCGTACAGCGTGACGGGGCCGGTCGACCCGTCGACCGTCGCCGTCGTGACCGCGTGGCTCGCGGACGAGAGCGCGCTCGCCTCCCGCATCACGATCGGCCGCCGCACCCTCGAGGACGTCTTCCTCGACCTGACAGGACGAGAGCTCCGATGACCGACCAGACCGCCACCGGACCGGTCGCCGAGCGGCCCGCCCCGACCGACGGCGCGTCCCCCGCGGACGGGGCTGCCCCCGCGTGGCGTCGGGTGGCGTCGCAGACGGCGTTCGAGACCCGCATGATCCTGCGCAACGGCGAGCAGCTGCTCGTGACGATCATCCTGCCCGTGATGCTGCTCGTGGGCCTGGCGCGCACGAGCTTCATCGACCTCGACACGCAGGGACACTCGCGCATCGACTTCGTGACGCCCGGTGTCCTGGCGCTCGCCGTCATGTCCACCGCCTTCACGTCGCAGGCCATCGCGACGGCCTTCGACCGCCGCAACGGCGTCCTGCGCCTGCTGTCCACCACGCCCCTGGGCCGTGGCGGCCTGCTCGCGGGGAAGATCCTCGGGGTGCTCGCGGTCGAGGTCGTGCAGGTCGTGGTGCTGGGCGGGGTCGCGCTCGCGCTCGGCTGGTCCCCGGACCCGGCCGGCATCCTGCCGGCGCTGCTCGCGGTGCTGCTCGGCACCGCGGCGTTCACGAGCCTCGCGCTCCTGCTCGCGGGGACGCTGCGCGCCGAGGGCGTGCTCGCGGTCGCGAACCTGCTGCTGGTCCTGCTGACCGTCGCGGGGGGCGTGCTGGTCCCGGTCGAGCAGCTTCCCGGGGCGCTCGAGCAGGTCGCCCTGCTGCTGCCCTCGGGTGCGCTGGGCGAGGCCATGCGCGGTGCGCTGCTCCTGGGCGAGGTCCCCGCGTTCTCCGTGGTCGTGCTGCTCGGGTGGACCGCGGCGCTCGGCTGGGGAGCGGGCAAGCTCTTCCGCTGGCACTGAGCGCGCGCCCCGGCGCTGCGGACGCCCCGGTCGTCAGTCGGCCGGGGGACGGTCCCGCGTCACTCGTCCCGCCACGCGCCGGCCGTCTCCCCGCCCGCGAGCGGCAGACGGACCTGCGCCAGCGCCGCTCCCCAGGCCGCCTCGTCGATCATGCCCCCGGTGCACTCGAAGGCCACGAACGAGCTCTCGCGCAGGCCTTCGCCCGAGTAGAGGCGTGACCACACCGAGCGGACCAGGACGCGGCTGCGCACCACGGTGCCGGCACGCTCGACGGTCCACTCCTGCAGCACCGCGTTCGTCCCACGGGGCTCGCCCGGGCTGCCGTCGGTCGCGAGCACCTCGGAGACGCTCGACGGGTCGCTCGCCCGTGGCTCGCCGGCCAGGAGGTCGGCGAGCGCGGCGAGGGAGACGTCCCGCTCGCGGGCGACCTGGTCCTCGTCGGGCACGCTCGTCGCGGTGCTGGACGCGGTGCACCTGCCGGTCGATCCGAGCGTCGTCCAGCCTGCGCGTGACGGGAAGGCGCTCGCCGAGGTGAAGCCCTCGGGACGGACGACCAGGGTCGCGGTCCGGTCGAAGGATCCGGCCGTCCCTGCCCCGGCACCGGCCTCCGTCTCGGACTCCTCACCGACCGTCTGCCCGGGGGGCGCCTCGCCGCCCGCCGCTTCGTCGGTCGAGCCCGTCCCTCCCGGGCCGGACGACGTCTCACCCACGACAGGCGGCTCCTGCGGTCCCACCGCGGACGTGCAGCCCGTGAGCGCCAGCAGGAAGACCGCGAGCGCGCCGATCCCCTGGGTGCGGCGGGCCGGTCGGGAAACGGTCACGGAAACCCCCTGATATGCGACGAAAGGTCTAGCGAGGATATCGAGTCAGTCACGATTCGTCGGGATCGGCGCGCTGTGCCGTCACGGTTCTCCCCCGGCGGTCTCCTGCGGGCCAATCTCACACCCGCTCGGGACCTCGTCGATTGAGGGCCGCGCTCGCCCCGCGGCTACCTTTGGACGGTGAGCAGCGCAGAACTCGCCCCGGTACCCACGTCCCCCGCCTGGTACGCGAAGGTCGACCGCTTCCGCCGCTGGACCCGACCGGTCCTCGTCGCGAACCTCGTCGGCCAGATCGGCATCATCGTCACGGGCGGCGCGGTGCGTCTGACCGGATCCGGCCTCGGCTGCTCCACGTGGCCGCTGTGCGAGCCCGGGAGCTTCACGCCCGAGTTCCACTCGGCGATGTCCATCCATCCCCTCATCGAGTTCGGCAACCGCACGCTCACGGGGGTCGTCGGGATCATCGCGCTCGCGGTCCTGGTGCTCCTCTGGACCGACACGACGCGTTCCGCGTCGTTCCGGCGCGCGAGCTCGCTCCCCCTGATCGGCGTTGCCCTGCAGGCCGTCATCGGTGGCGTCACGGTCCTGCTGCACCTGCACCCCGCCGTCGTCGGGGTCCACTTCCTCGTGTCCGCCGCACTCGTCGCGGTCTCGGCCTACCTGCTGTACCGCTCGGGCGAGGGCGACGGTCAGCCCGCACAGGTCGTGGACCGACGGACCACCCTGGTCGGCCGGGTCCTGGCCGTCCTGGCGGTGCCGCTGCTGATCCTGGGCGTCCTCGCGACGGGCTCGGGCCCGCACGGCGGCGACGACGAGGTGGCCTACCGGTTCGCTCTCGACCCGGCACTCATCAGCAAGGCGCACGCGGCCTCCGTCTGGCTCTTCCTCGCCGTGCTGGTCGTGCTGACGGTCCTGGTCCTGCGCCAGGCCACCGCCCCTGCCCGGGCCCGCAAGGCCGTCGTCGTGCTCGTCGCGGTGACTCTCCTGCAGGGCCTGATCGGTTACGTCCAGTACTTCACGGGGCTGCCCGAGGTCCTGGTCGCCGCGCACATGCTGGGGGCCGGGCTCCTCATCACCTCGCTCACCTGGACGCTGCTCACGTTCCGCGTCCGCGACTGACGTTCATCCCTGCCGCCGCCCGCCGCCGCCCACCTGCCGCGCGGCCCGCAGGAGTGGAGAGGGCCGTCGTTCCTGCGGGAACGGCGGCCCTCTCCCGTCCTGCCGCCTCCCCGGACAGCGACGTGACAGCGACGTGACACCGGCGTGACAGGCCCCTCCCGGAGGCTGGACCCACCAGCAACCAGGAGGAATCCATGACCCACGAATGGGCGGTCGAGGCGCACGGCCTCGTCAAGACGTTCGGCGAGAACCGGGCGGTCGACGGCGTCGACCTGAACATCCGCACCGGCTCGGTGTACGGCGTGCTCGGCCCCAACGGCGCCGGCAAGACCACCACCATCAGCATGCTCGCCACGCTCCTGCGCCCCGATGCCGGCGCGGCCCGCGTCTTCGGGCACGACGTCGTCCGCGAGGCACAGGTCGTGCGCCAGCTCATCGGCGTCACGGGCCAGTACGCGTCGGTCGACGAGACCCTCAGCGCGACCGAGAACCTCGTGATCTTCTCGCGCCTGCTCGGCCTCGGACGCGCAGAGTCGCGGCGCAAGGCCGCCGAGCTGCTCGAGACCTTCGGCCTCACCGAGGCCGCGACGCGGCCGCTCAAGAACTTCTCCGGCGGCATGCGCCGGCGTCTCGACCTCGCGGCGAGCCTCATCGCCCAGCCGCCCCTGATCTTCCTCGACGAGCCGACCACGGGCCTCGACCCCCGCACGCGCGCCCAGATGTGGGACACGATCCGTGAGCTCGTCGCGACGGGGTCGACCGTCGTGCTCACGACGCAGTACCTCGACGAGGCCGACCAGCTCGCCGACCGGATCGCGGTCATCGACCGCGGCCGGGTGGTCGCCGAGGGCACGGCCGACGAGCTCAAGGACGCGGTCGGGAACCAGTCGCTCCAGCTCGGGCTGGTCGCGGCCGCGGACCTGGAGTCGGCACTCGACATCGTCGAGGCGACGTTCGGCGTCGCCGCGACCACGTCCCCCGAGGCCCGCCGCATCACGGTTCCGGTGACCGGACCGGACGAGGTCACCGACCTCCTCGTCAGGCTGCGCGAGGCCCGCATCGCGGTCGACTCGATCAGCATGGACAAGCCGAGCCTCGACGAGGTCTTCCTGACCCTCACGGGTCACGGCGTCGGGTCGGAGGACCCTGCGGAACCCGGTGACGGGCGCCCCGCGGGCGCGGACGCGCCCGCATCCACGACCACGCGAGAGGCGGCCCTGCGATGACCACGACCCTCACCGCTCCCCGGGAGCAGATCCAGGCCGCGACCGACCGCGACCTGACGAACCGCACGAGCCTCGGGCAGACGGTCCGGAACACGTTCACCATGGCGTACCGCGGGATCCTCAAGATCCGTCGGACACCCGAGCAGCTCGTCGACGTGACCGTCCAGCCGATCCTGTTCACGCTCATGTTCACGTACATCTTCGGCGGAGCGATCGCCGGGGACGTCGTGAGCTACCTGCCGACGATCATCCCCGGCATCCTCGTCCAGACCGTCATCACGACGTCGGTCGTGACGGGCGTCCAGCTCCGTGAGGACATGGACAAGGGCGTGTTCGACCGGTTCCGCTCGCTGCCGATCGCACGCATCGCGCCGCTGTCGGGGGCGCTGCTCGCGGACACCGTCCGGTACGGCATCGCGACGACCCTGACGTTCGCGATGGGCTACGTCATGGGCTACCGCCCCGCGGGCGGCCTGGGCTCGGTCGTCCTGGCGGCCCTGCTCGTGATCGTGTGCTCGTGGGCCGTGAGCTGGATCTTCGCGTTCTTCGGCGTGATCGCCCGGACCGCGGCGAGCGTCCAGGGGATCTCGATGATCGTCCTGTTCCCGCTCACGTTCCTCTCGAACGCGTTCGTGCAGCCCGACACCATGCCGGGCTGGCTCCAGGGCTTCGTGAACGTCAACCCGGTCTCGCACCTGGTGACGGCGGTCCGTGAGCTGACGAACAACGGCGTGCTGGGCTCGGACGCGGTGATCTCGCTGGTCGGCGCGGCGGTCATCGTCGCCGTCTTCGCGCCGCTCACGGTACGGGCGTACATGCGCAAGGCCTGACAGCCTGCGCGGGCGGCACGGGCGGTACCCCTGGCGAACGCCGGGGGTACCGCCCGTCGTCGTGCCTGCTCCCCGGGGTGGTCAGGCGCCGGGGCTCGGGGGCTCTGCGGGCCGCGTCCAGGGACCCGCGCGGAGGATCTCGAGCGTCCGGGCCGGGAGGTCCTCGTACGGCAGCTGCCCGACGGCGTCGCGCACCTCGTCGACCCGGGCGTCGCCGTGCAGGGCGCGCGCCCAGGCGTCGTGCGGGGCCGTGCGCAGCGCGGGCACGTCCTGCCGGGCCCCCATCCGGTGGGCCAGGTGGAGCAGCGCGAGCCCGTCGTCGACGCGGCCCAGGCCCGGCGCGGCCCACAGGTAGGCGCCGAGCGCGATCGCGGCCGTGCCCAGGACCGGGTAGTCCACGAAGGCCGAGGACGCCCGGTAGGAGGCGACCATGCGCACGCGTAGCTCGCGCGCGAGGCGCTCAGCCTCGGGGGACGGCACCGGGTCGGGTTCCCACGGCCCGTCGCTCTCGGGAGCGGGCAGGACCATGGTCGAGAGCCAGCCGGCGGCGAACATGGTGTACCAGGGTGAGCGACGGGAGACCCTGCCCCCGAAGACCGCGTTGGCGAGCTCGAGCTCGCGCAGCGCGAGCTCGTGGTCGCCGCGCGTCAGGGCGATCTCGGCGAGCCCCGCGTGGCCGATCGAGCGCAGCTCGTGCGCGGTGCCGCCCAGCCCGGACGGCACCGGGTCGTCGTCGGTCTCGACGAGCGAGGTGAAGACCAGCTCGGCCTCGGCGGCGCGCCCGACGTGGACGAGGTTCGTCGCCTCGAGCCAGTCGAGCTGACGCAGGTCCTCGTCGGCGTGCAGCCGACCGAGTCCCTCACGGGCCCGGGCGGCCCACTCGAGGGCGCGGGGAGCGTCGCCCTGCTCGCTCGCGAGCTGGGCGAGGAAGAGCGCCGACGTCGCGGCTCCCCACGTGTCCTGCCCCTGGGTCGCGAGCGCGTGCGCGTGCGTGACCTGCTCGATCGCGACGCCCAGCCGCCCGTGGTTCTCCGCGAGCTGAGCGCTGAGCAGGTGCGCGACGAGGGCGACGAACGGGTCGCCGGAGTGATGGAGCGCGGCCAGTCGCGGCCCCATGCCCAAGGGGTCGCCGGCGTCGGTCAGGAGGTCGGTGAGCGCAGCCGCCCGCGGGCCGATGTCGGAGTCCCGGTGCAGGCGACGCAGTCGCGCGGCGGCACGCACGCCCGTCGCCGGGTCGCCGTTGGGGGTCGATGCCGTGAGCAGGAACAGCACGATCCCCGCCTCCTGCGTGAGCTGGTCGTCAGGCTCGTCGTGGACCCCGCGGACGCGCCTGCCCTGCCAGCCCTCCACGACCCCGAGCACGTCGCGTGCGAGAGCGACGACCTCGGTGTGCGCCCCGCGCAGGCTCCAGTGCAGACCGAGCGCGTGGAAGACGGGCAGGACCACGTCGGCCCGGTCCTCCGCGAGCGCCGTCCGCAGCACGTGCAGGAGGTTCTCCTGCTCGAGGCGCAGCGTGAGCATCGCGGCGACCTGCGTCGGTCCTTCGAGCCGCGCGACCTCGCGTCGTGAGAGGTCGACGGCCCAGCGATAGGTGGCCTCCTGGGCGATCTCGCGCTCGCCCGCCTCGTCGAGCGCGAGGGCGCCGAACTCGCGCACGGTCTCGAGCATGCGGTAGCGGGCGGTGTGGGACAGGGGCTCATCGGTCACGGTCAGGAGCGACTGGTTGACGAGCGCCTCGACGTCGTCGAGCCCGACGCCGGAGGCCGCCTGGGCGGTCTGCACCCCGAACCCGTCGGGCAGCAGCGACAGGCGTCGGAGCAGCGCCTGCTGCGCAGCGGTCAGGAGGTTCCAGCTCCAGTCGATCACGGCGTGCAGGGTCCGGTGCCGCTCGGGGGCGCTGCGGTCGCCGGTCGTGAGCAGGGCGAACCGCGCGTCGAGCCGTCGTTCGATCTCCTGGACCGACAGGGAACGGACCCGCGCCGCGGCGAGCTCGATCGCGAGCGGCAGCCCGTCGAGCCGCGCGCAGAGCCGCTCCAGGACGTCTGTCGGCAGGTCGGCGCCGGGACGGGCCGCCAGCGCGCGCTCGCGGAAGAGCTCGACCGCCGGTCCCGGGTCCGTGCGGGTCGCCTCGTCCTGGGTGTCCTGGGCGGCGGGGGGTGACGTCGTGGCCAAGGGGTCGAGCGGGAAGACCTGCTCCCCGCCGACGAGGAGCGGGGACCTGCTGGTCGTGAGGATCCTCAGCCCCGGGACGACGGCGATCAGCTCGGCCGCCCACCGGGCGGCCGCCTCGACGACGTGCTCGCAGTTGTCCAGCACGAGGAGGGTGTCGACCTCGCCGAGCCGGTCGGCCAGGAGCTCGTGCACCTCGGTCCGGGCGACCTGGTCGCCGAGGCGCGGGCTGCGTGTCACGTCGCGCACGCCCAGCGCAGAGGTGAGGGCGAGGCCGATGTCCTCGCCGGTGCGCACGCTCGCGAGCTCGACGACCGCGACGAGCGGCGTCGTCTCGACGGACCGGCGCGCGACCTCCTGCACCACGCGTGTCTTGCCCATACCTCCCGGACCGAGCACGGTCACGAGCCGGGACCGTTCCAGGAGGTCGAGGACCGCGGCGACGTCGTCCTCTCGTCCGACCAGGGCGTTGGGTGCTGCCCGCAGCCCGAGCGCGGCGCCTCGCCGCGCCGGGCGGGCGGTGGGCACGGCCTCGGTCTCGGGCGCCTGCAGGATCCGCGTGTTGAGCGCGACCAGGTCGGCGCGCGGGTCGGTTCCGAGCTCGGTCGCGAGCCGGGTCCGCAGAGCCCCGAAGGCACGCAGTGCGTCGGCCGGTCGGCCGGCACCCGCGTAGGCCCGCAGGAGCGCGAGGTGGGCGTCCTCGTCGAGCGGAGCGCGCTCGACGGCGCGCTCGGCCCAACCGACCGCGGCGTGGTGGTCGCCTGCGGCGAGGAGCGCGTCGAGCAAGGCCTGCTCGGCCTCGGCCCGGAGGCGTCCGGCCGTCGCGACGAGGTCCTCGCCGATCCCGGTACCCGCCAGGTCGAGCAGGTCGTCGCCCGGCTCGCCGCGCCACAGCCCGAGCGCCGCGCGTGCCGACCCGGCGGCCCCGCGGGGGTCCCCCGCCGCGAGCGCCTCGGCTGCTGCGCGCGTCAGGTCCCGTGCGGCGCCGAGGTCACTCGCGGCGAGCGACGAGTAGCCACCGGGGCCGGACGTGAGCAGCCCCTCGGCGAGAGTCGAGCGCGTCCGGGAGACGAGGCTCTGGAGTGCGGCACGGGGGTCCGTGGGCTGGGTGTCCGGCCACAGGTCGTCGATGAGCGCTGCGGTGCTCACCGTGCGGCCGTGCGCGAGCACGAGCGCGACGACGAGCGCACGGGCACGCGCGCTGGACGGGGAGACGAGCGTCCCGTCCCGACCTTCGACGAGCACCGGCCCGAGGACGAGGGCGCGGGGGCGCGGGACCGACGAGGACACCCGCCCCACTCTAGTGCGCACGGACCTCGCGCCCGGGAGGGGTGTCGAGCACCCGCGGGGTGAGCGACGTCGTCGGGCGGGCGCCGCAGACCTCACCGGTCTCGCCGAGCCGTCGGCAGGTACGAACGATCCCCTCAAACGAACAGCGGCCGTTTGCATTCGTAACCGCAATGTGTACGTTTGAGCGATGGACAGTGCCACCACCAGACAGCAGCGGATCGTCCAACGACTCCGTGAGACCGAGCGCGTGGACGTCGCCGACCTGGCCCTCGAGCTCGACACCTCCGAGGTCACGGTCCGCCGCGACCTCGACACCCTCGCGGCCGCCGGAGCGCTGCGTCGCGTCCACGGAGGCGCCGTCAGCCTGCTCCTGCGCGGCGAGGAGCTGCCGTTCGCACTGCGCGAGATCGAGTCGACCTCGGCCAAGGAGCAGATCGCACAGACGGTCGCCGACCTGCTCAGCGACGGCGAAGCCGTGATCGTCGACAGCGGGACCACGGGGCTCGCGATCGCCCGCGCGCTCGTCGGGCGCCGCCTGACGGTCGTGCCCCTGTCGATCCCCGCGGCTCACGTCCTCTCCGCGAGCGCCTCGACCACCCTCAAGGTCCCCGGCGGCACGTCCCGGTTCGGGGAGGGCTCGCTCGTCGGTCCCCTGACCGAGGCCTCGCTGCGCTCGCTGCGCGTCGACACCGCGATCATCAGCTGTTGCGGCCTGTCCGTCGTCGACGGGGTCACCGCGTACGACGACGTCGAGGCGGCGACCAAGCGTGCCGCGATGGCCAGCGCCCGCCGCACGATCCTCGTCGGGGAGGCCGCGAAGTTCTCCCGCACCGCGCTCGCGGTCGTGTGCCCCCTGACCGACTTCGACGTCCTCGTGACCGATCCCGAGGCCCCTGCCGACGCGGTCGCCGGGCTCCGCCAGGCGGGGGTCGACGTCCTCGGTATCTGACGCCGACACCCTCCGCGCGAGGTGTCGCCACGCACCGCCCCCGACACCTCGCCCGACCCACGACCCCGAGAGAGCACCCACTCATGACCGACCCCACCGTGGCACCACCACGCCCCCGCACGGCCCGAGCCGGCGCGGCCCCCCACGACCTCCGACGGGCCCGCGTCGCCGTCGCGACCCTGTTCTTCACGAACGGCGCGATCTTCGCCAACCTCTTCCCCGAGTACCCCGCGATCAAGGCCGAGCTCGGGCTGAGCAACGCGCAGTACGGGCTCGCGATCGCGGCCTTCCCCACGGGGGCGCTCGTCGCGGGTCTCGCGGCAGGGGGCCTGATCCGGCGGCTGCGCTCGTCGCGGGTCGCGGTGGCCGGCACCGTCCTGACCGGTACGGGCGTCCTGGCCGCGGGCCTGTCCTCGACCTGGACCTTGCTCGCGGTCGGGCTCCTGCTCGCCGGGGCCATGGACGCGATCACCGACGTCGCCCAGAACGCCCACGGCCTGCGGGTCCAGCGTCGCTACGGCCGGTCGATCCTCAACTCGTTCCACGCGGTGTGGAGCATCGGCGCGGTCACGGGTGGGCTCATGGGGGCCGGGGCCGTCGCGATCGGCATGTCGCGCGGGCTGCACCTGGGCCTCTCGGCCCTCGTCTTCGCGATCGTCGCCCTCTCGTGATACCGCTTCCTGCTGCCCGGCCCCGAGGACGGCGACCGCACCGCGGCAGGTGCGGGCGAGGGCGCTACCGCCCGCGGCGCCGCAGGGGCGGTCGAGCCCGAGCACCCCTCGCGCGTCCCGGGCCTGCTCGTGCGGGTCGGCACGCTCGCGGCCCTGGTCCTCATCGCCGCGGCAGGATCGGTCGTGGAGGACTCGGGCAGCACCTGGGCGGCCGTCTACCTCTCGCAGTCGCTGGGCGCCCCGCTCTCGCTCGCCGCGTTCGGCTTCGTCGCACTGACCGGCGCCCAGTTCGTCGGCCGCCTGGTCGGAGACCGCGTGGTCGACCGGTTCGGGCAGCGTGCCGTGGCCCGCTCGGGTGGCGCCCTGGTCGCGCTCGGCATGGGGCTGGCCCTGGCCTTCCCGACCGTGCCCGGCACGATCGCCGGGTTCGCCGCGGCGGGCCTCGGCATCGCGACACTGGTCCCCGCCGCCATGCACGGGGCCGACGAGCTGCCCGGGCTGCGCCCGGGGACAGGGCTGGCGGTCGTGAGCTGGCTCATGCGGATCGGCTTCCTGCTCTCGCCGCCGCTCGTCGGTCTCGTCGCCGACCACGCCTCGCTCCGGGCAGGGCTCCTGGTTGTCCCGGTGGCGGGGCTGGTCGTGGTGCTCGCCTCCCAGGTCCTCGACACGCGCCGCGCCGGCCGGGCCTGACCCGCCGCGGCCAGGCCGCGACCGCGCCGCGAAAGGGCTGCCGGGGCACCGCGGACGCGAGGGGCCCGACGCCGTCGGGCCCCTCGCGCTCGAGCGCGATCCCTCAGGCGCCGTCGACCGGCAGCCCCGCGGCGACCGCGGCGCGGTCCTTCTCGTCGACCGGACGGAGCACCCGGCACGGCGAGCCGACCGCGACCACGCGCGGCGGGACGTCGCGCGTCACGACGCTGCCCGCCCCGACGACGGAGCCCGCACCGATCGTGACCCCGGGCAGGACGACGACGTTCGAGCCGATCCAGACGTCGTCCTCGATGCGCACGGGCAGCGAGAACTGGGTCCCGTCGCGGCGCGCCTCGGGGTCGACCGGGTGGCCGGCGGTGCTCACGGTGACGTTGGGGGCGAACATGACGCGGTCGCCGATGTGGATGTCGGCGTCGTCGACGAGCACCAGGTTGAAGTTGACGTAGACGTGGTTCCCCACGTGGACGTGCGAGCCGTAGGACACGCTGAGCGGCGGCTCGACCCAGACCCCCTCGCCCAAGGTCCCGAACAGCTCGCGCAGGATCCGCCCGCGCTCCTCGACCTGGCTCGGGCGCGTGTGGTTGAAGTCGTACGCGAGCTCCTTGCCGGCGACCCGCTCGGCCTCGAGCTGCTCGAGGCCCTCGCCGTAGTCCACGTAGGGCTCGCCCGTGTTCATCCGCGCCCGGACGGTGCGGTACTGCTCGGTCGTCATCGTCTTCTCCTGGTCGTTCGGTGGTCGTCCGACGCTACCGGTCGGCAGCGCTCGTCCCGCATAGGATCGTCGGGTGGCGAGGGATGGTGTGTACGCAAAGGGACGGCTCAAGCGCGAGGAGATCCTCGACGTCGCGCTCGAGGTCTTCGCCGACGAGGGCTACCGCGGCACGAGCCTGCGGACCATCGCGGCGCGGTGCGGCCTGACCGTCGCGGGGGTCATGCACTACTTCGACTCGCGCGAGGACCTGCTGGCCCAGGTGATCGTCCGCCGCGACCAGACGGGCCGGCCCATCTACCACGACGCGCCGCGCACGCTCACGGAGAACGTCCGCGGCAACGCCGAGCGCCCGGGGCTCGTCGAGCTCTTCGTGTCCCTGACGGCCGCGGCGCGCGACCGCGAGCACCCGGCCCACGAGGTCCTGGCCCACCGCTATGCGGGGCTGCGGGCGACGCTGAGCGCCGACGTCGTCGAGCGGCAGGAGGCCGGCGAGCTCCCGTCCCACCTGGATCCGGACGCGATCGCGCGCCTGATCATCGCGACGGCCGACGGCGCGCAGCTGCAGTGGATGGTCGACGACGAGGCCAGCCTCGACGGGCCCCTGAGCACGCTGCTGTACGACGTGCTGGGGCTTCCGCGCCCCTGACCCCGGGCAGGCCGCAGGCCGGCGCGCACGACTCACCCTCACTGCCCTCCCCCGGTCCTCACGACAATTACCTAGCAGTGTATGGTTTTCTCGAAGCGTCGACGAGCCGTCTCCTCGGATCGATTCGACAGCTCCGTCCACGTCACCGTCGCCGTCTCCGAAGGGACACCGCACATGTCCGACCGCCTGCCCTACCAGGACCCCTCGCGGCCCGTTCCCGAGCGCGTCGCCGACCTCGTCGGGCGCATGACGCTCCCCGAGAAGGTCGGGCAGATGATGCAGCTCAACGCTGCCGACGGCGTCGAGCGGCTCGTGAACGAGGTGCACGTCGGATCGATCCTGCACACCTCCCCCGAGAACGCCCTCCTCGCGCACGAGCTCACCGCAAGCACCCGCCTGCAGATCCCGCTGCTCATCGCCGAGGACTGCATCCACGGGCACTCGTTCTGGCACGGCGCGACGATCTACCCGACCCAGCTCGGCATGGCCGCGACCTGGAGCCCCGAGCTCCTCGAGCGCGTCGCCCGGGCCACCGCGGTCGAGGTCGCGGCCACGGGCATCCACTGGACCTTCTCCCCCGTGCTGTGCATCACGCGCGACCTGCGCTGGGGCCGTGTGAGCGAGACGTTCGGCGAGGACCCGTTCCTCATCGGCGAGCTCGCGTCCGCGATGGTCCGCGGCTACCAGGGCGACGGGCTCGACGACCCGACCGCGATCCTCGCGACAGCCAAGCACTTCGCCGGCTACTCCGAGACCCAGGGTGGACGCGACGCGAGCGAGGCCGACATCTCTCGCCGCAAGCTCCGCTCGTGGTTCCTCCCGCCGTTCGAGCGGGTCGCCCGAGAGGGCTGCCGGTCCTTCATGCTGGGCTATCAGTCGATGGACGGCGTGCCGATCACGGTCAACGAGTGGCTGCTGAGCGACGTCCTGCGCGGCGAGTGGGGCTACACCGGAACCCTCGTCACGGACTGGGACAACGTCGGCCGCATGGTCTGGGAGCAGCACATCCAGCCCGACCACACGCACGCGGCCGCGGCCGCGGTACGGGCCGGGAACGACATGGTCATGACCACGCCCCAGTTCTTCGAGGGCGCCCAGGAGGCCGTCCGCCAGGGACTGCTCGACGAGGCCCAGCTCGACGCCGCGGTCGCCCGCATCCTCACCCTCAAGCTCGAGCTCGGCCTGTTCGAGAACCCCCGGCGCCCCGACCAGGAGCGCCAGGCGCTGGTCGTCGGGTCCGCCGAGCACGCCGACCTCAACCTCGAGGTCGCCCGCCGCTCGCTCGTGCTGCTCACGAACGACGGGACGCTCCCCCTCGACGGCGGTCTCGTCGCGGGCCCGGACGGTCGTGCGCTCGCCGCGGGTGCCGGCGCCCCGACCCGGCGGATCGCGGTCGTCGGACCCAACGCCGACGACCCGCACACCCAGCAGGGCGACTGGGCCGGGGCGTCCGGCCAGGTCGACTGGCTGCCCGACGGCCACCCGCGCGAGATGACCCAGACCGTCCTCGACGGCTTCCGGGAGCACGTCCCGGCAGGCTGGGAGGTCACGCACGCACGCGGCGCCGACATCCTCACCCTCGTCCCCGACCCCGAGGGCGAGCTCTTCCCCGACGGGCAGCCGCGCCCCCAGGTGGTCCAGCCCGCCGAGACCGACGCGGCGACGATCGCGGAGGCCGTCGCGGCGGCACGCGACGCGGACTACGTCGTCGCGGTGGTCGGGGACCGCATCGAGCTGGTCGGCGAGGGCCGCTCGACCGCGACGCTCGACCTCGTGGGCGCCCAGGTCGCCCTGCTCGACGCGCTCGCGGAGACCGGCACGCCGCTCGTCGTCGTGGTCGTGGCCTCCAAGCCGCTCGTCCTGCCGCCCTCGGCGCGCGACGCCGCGGCGATCGTGTGGGCCGCGAACCCCGGCATGCGCGGTGGGCGCGCGGTCGCCGAGCTCGTCCTGGGCCTGATCGAGCCGTCGGGGCGCCTGCCGCTCTCGTTCGCCGAGCACGTGGGACAGCTCCCGGTCTTCTACAACCAGCTCCCCGGCCAGCACGGCACCCGCTACGCCGACCTCACGCAGCGTCCGCCCTTCGCGTTCGGCGAGGGCCTGAGCTACACCACGGTCGAGTACGCGGACCTCACGGTCCTCGACACCGTGGTCGGACCCGACGACACCGTCCGGGCACAGGTCACGGTGAGCAACACGGGCTCGCGGCCCGCGCGCGAGACCGTGCAGGTCTACGTCCGTGACACGGTCACGTCGGTCACGTGGGCCGAGAAGGAGCTCAAGGCCTACCGGCAGGTCGAGGTGGCACCGGGCGAGTCCCGCGTGGTCGACCTCGCGGTCGCCGTGGCGGACTGCACGCTCGTCGACGCCCAGGGGCGTCGCGTCGTGGAGCCCGGTGCGTTCGAGCTGCTCGTCGGCCCGTCCTCGCGCGACGAGGTCCTGCTCGTGGGCGAGTTCACGGTCAAGGGCTGAGCAGGGCGCCCGCCGTTCGTCCGGCGGAAGCGCACCGCACAGCGGTGCGACGAGGGCCCGACGGCGGTACGCGCCGTCGGGCCCTCGTCGTGCCTCCTGGGGTGACGCCCAGGACGAGCGCCACCCCCGACCGTCAGGTCACGGCGCGGCGCACGTGACCGGTGCGCTCGCCGGCGGGGCCCCCGTTCCGATGAACCCGAACGACGTCGAGCTGCCGGCCGCCAGGCTGCCGTTCCACGACAGGTTGCTCGCCGTGACGACCGTGCCCGTCGTGGCGTGCGAGGCCCCCCAGAGCTGGCTGACCGTGGCCGGGGCGAGGTCCCACCGCACGGTCCAGCCCGTGACGGCGGCGTTGCCCGCGGTCACGGTGACCTCGCCCTGAAAGCCTCCCGACCACGAGCCGACCGTCCGGTAGGTCGCCGTGCACGCCCCGGTCGCCACGGGCGCCGTGGTCGCCGGGACGGCCGCGGAGCGCGCCGAGACGTTCCCCGCGGCGTCGCGGGCCGCGACGCTGAACGAGTACGCGGTCGCGGGCACCAGGCCCGTGACGGTGTGGCTCGTGCCCGTGACCGTCGCGACCTTGACCGCGCCCTGGTAGACGTCGTACCCCGTGACGCCGACCGCGTCGCTCGACGCGTTCCAGGTGAGCGGGACGGTCGTCGTCGTCACGGTCCCGGCGCGCAGCCCCGTGGGGACGGTGGGCGGGGTCGTGTCGGCGGCGGGGGGCCGGGTCGTGGCCGTCACGGCGCTCGACGGCGCGGACAGGTTGCCCGCCGCGTCCCGCGCCCGGACCGTGTAGACGTACGCCGTGGCCGGGGACAGGCCCGTGTCGGTGAAGATCGTCCCGGTCGCGGTCCCGACCACGGCACCGTCGCGCAGGACGTCGTACCCCGTGACGCGCACGTCGTCGGTCGACGAGGTCCACGTGAGGGTCGCGCTCGACGAGGTCGTCGACGCGACGGCGAGCGCCGTCGGGACGGTCGGTGCCGTGGTGTCCTCACCGGCAGGCTCGCCGAAGAAGCGGTCGTAGTTCGCGAGCGCCACCGCGACCGCTGACTGCGCCCAGAACCGGTGGTAGCGGAACTCGGGCGCCTCGCCCCCGTCGAGGTACGCCTGGACCTTGGGCCAGTCCGGGTCGTCGAGGTAGAAGCTGCGCAGGTCGAGGAAGCTCACGCCGGGCTCGATCTCGTCGCCGTTGGGCATGGTGCCCTGCCAGCCCGAGGGGACGTGGACCCCGTCGCCCGTCGCGGTGGTCAGCACCTCGTCGAAACGCTTGTAGTCCTCCCGCACCTCGACGGCCGAGACCCCCTTGTCGTCACGGTTGTGCTCCCAGATCGAGTCGAGCAGGGACTTGGCGACGGCCTGGGCCTCGTCGTCGTGCGCGGCCGCGGCGTAGTGGATCAGCGTCCCGGCCAGGGCTGCGGCGACGCCGACGTCCTGGCCGTGCGAGATCACCTCGACGTGCAGGCCCGAGTTGTCGCCCGGGTTCGCGGCGTCCCACGCGTCGGGCGCGCCGGTCCACCGCAGGGTCGAGGGCACGGCCCAGTCGGCGCCGCCCGTGGCGTGCGTGTTGGCGATCGCCCACGGGACCCACTTGTCGAGCAGCGCCTTGGCCTGCGCGTCGCCGGACTCGTAGTAGAGCTGCGCGACGCGCTCCATGGACCAGACCTGCATGCCGAACCACTGGTTCGAGGGCGGGTCGCTGTAGACGGGCGCCTCCTGGTAGGCCATGCCGTAGAAGGTCGGCGTACCCGCCGGCGGCGTGCCGTACGCGCCGCCCCAGCTGTTGGTCGCCCCGCCCGCGATCCCGCCCTCGTCGGACTGCAGCCACTGGTAGAACTCGAGCTGACGCTCGAGGCTCGTGGACCAGTCGTCGACGGCGGTCGGGGACTGCGGCTCGAGGGCCGGGGACGTGGACAGGGCCCACGCGGCCATCGGGTTCTGGTAGCCGAAGTGCGCGTGGCTCGACCCGATGCGCCAGGCCCACCCGGCCGCCGGGTCGAGAGCCCCGCCCCACGCGTAGTACCAGGACATCAGGTAGTGCGCCGAGTTCTTGCCCGTCCCGGCAGGGCAGCTCGGCGAGGTGCAGCCCGGCTGCTTGAAGTACTTGTCGAACATCGCGTAGCGCAGGTAGTCGCCCATCTTCGCGGCCTTGGCGACGGTCGCGGCCACGGCCTCGGGCTGCCCCTGCTCGGACGCCCAGGTGTGCGCCCAGTAGGCGGCCTCGACCGCGCGCGCGTCGGCGTCCGACGCGTTGGTGTACTTCCACTGCTTGGCGTAGCTCGAGTCCCCGGTGAACAGGTCGAGGAAGCCGTTGGTCCCGCCGAACGAGAAGTCCTCGCACGACGGCTGCGGGACCGTCTCCCAGACCGACTCCTGCGTCCCGCGCTGGAACGTGTTGATGTACGACGTGCCCTCGGCGTCGGGACCCAGGAGGCAGCCCGCGCCGGGCGCTGCGCCGAACCCGTAGGTGTTGTCGACGTCCGCGAGCCAGTGCATGCCGTAGACGTCCGAGGTCCCGTACGTCGCCTTGAGCTCGTTCGCGAGCGGGTCGACGCCGGACCGGACCCCGCTGTTCAGTGCGGCCGGGTACTTGCTCGGGTGGTCGTACTCCGCGGCATAGGTCGCGGGGCTCTGGGGGTTGTAGAACGAGTTGGTCGGCTGGTCCTCGTGCTGCGGGATCATGTACGTCTCCATCGTCGCCCAGGCGTCGTTGAAGCTCGTCCAGTCCGCGGTGGCCCGGCCGTAGGCGGCCTCGAGCCAGAGCCAGAAGCTGTACGCCTCGGACGTGGTCTCGTGCCCGTGGTCGGGAGCCTCGACGATGAGGGTCTCGACCGAGTGGTACGGGATGCCCTGCGGGCTGAAGTACCCGTTGGCGGGGTCGTGGATCTCGTCGTACATCTCGAGGAAGCGCTCGGCGTACTCGGAGCTCACGGCCACCCGCGGGGCGGCGGTCGCGGTGCTCACCGCCGTGCTCGCGCGGGGCGCCTGCTCGGCTGCGGGGGCCGCGCCCGCGGGCTGGACCGCGGCCAGGGCGAGGAGCGACAGCAGCGCGGCGCCGGCCGTCGAGGCCGCTGCCCGTCTGTGCCGCCGGAGGGATCGTGACATCTGACTACCTCTCTGGGTGGCGTCGCGCCGGGGCCGGCTGCGCTCGTCCGCGGGACGGCGTCGTCCTCGCAGGGTGGAAGCGCTCCCACATCGTCGGTGATGCGGGGCGACACCCCTGGACACTGCGGCCGGCGAGGCACGGGGTCAACGCACCTAAACCTTTCGGTCCGCGGGTCCGCGGGCTCACGCGGGCCGGGGTGCGACGAGGGCCCGACGGCGCGTGACGCCGTCGGGCCCTCGTGTGCTGCTGCGCGGTGCGCGGCTCAGGCGCGGGCGTCTCCCCCGCGCCGCTCGGGCCACGGGCTGTCCGCCGGGCGCAACGACGACCAGCCGGTCGCGCGCGCGGCAGCGGCCGCCAGGATCCCGACGACGGCCGACGGGTTGTGCAGGTCCCCGGCCAGGACCGCGGACACCGCCTCGTCGAGCGGGACCCAGCGCAGCTCCATGCCGAGCTCCTCGGCCTCGCGCGCGTGGCGCTCGGCCGCGGGCACCTCGGAGAAGTCACGCGCGAGGAACACCCGCAGCGCCTCGTTGCTGCCGCCCGGGGTCGTGTAGTAGTCCACGAGGACGTCCCAGCGCGCGGCACGCAGGTCGGCCTCCTCGAGCAGCTCGCGCGCGGCCGCGGCCTGCGCGTCCTCGCCGTCCACGTCGAGCAGACCGGCAGGCGGCTCCCACAGCTCGCGCCGCACCGGGTGACGGTACTGGTGCAGCAGCAGGACCCGCTCGTCCTCGTCGAGAGCGATGATCGCGACGGCCCCGGGGTGGTCGACGAACTCACGCGTCACCACGCCGCCCTCACCCAGGTCGACCTGCTCCGAGCGCAGGTCGAAGATGCGTCCGGCGTGCAGGACGCGCGCCTCGCTGACGTCCCGGGCGACCGGGACGTCAGCGAGCGGGCGGACCGTCACGTCAGGCCGTCCGGGCCTCGAGCGCCGCCGCGACCAGTCCCGCGAACAGCGGGTGGGCACGCGTCGGACGGCTCTTGAACTCGGGGTGCGCCTGGGTGCTCACGTAGTACGGGTGCACGTCCTTGGGGAGCTCGACGAACTCGACGAGCGACGAGTCGGGCGAGGTCCCGGAGATGACCAGGCCGGCCTCCTCGAGCTGCGCGCGGTAGGCGTTGTTGACCTCGTAACGGTGGCGGTGGCGCTCGGTCACCGACTCCGCGCCATAGGTCGTGGCGACCACGGAGCCCGGCGTCAGCGCGGCCTCGTACGAGCCCAGACGCATGGTGCCGCCCAGGTCGCCCGCGCCGTCGACGATCGCGAGCTGCTCCTCCATCGTGGCGATGACCGGGTTCTTGCTCTCCGGGTCGAACTCGCTCGACGACGCGTCCTCGATGCCGAGCACGTTGCGCGCGTACTCGATGACCATCGACTGCAGGCCCAGGCAGATGCCGAGCGTCGGGACCCGGTTCTCGCGGGCCCAGCGCAGCGCGCCGAGCTTGCCCTCGATGCCGCGCACCCCGAACCCGCCAGGGACCAGGATCGCGTCGGCGCCGCCGAGCGCGTCCTCGGCGCCCTCGGGCGTCTGGCACTCGTCGGACGGGACCCAGCGGATCGTGACCTTGGCGTCGTTCGCGAAGCCGCCGGCACGCAGGGCCTCGGTCACGGACAGGTAGGCGTCGGGCAGGTCGATGTACTTGCCGACGAGCGCGACCTCGACCTGGTGCTCGGGCTGGTGGACGCGCTCGAGGAGCTGCGACCACCCGTCCCAGTCCACGTCGCGGAACGCGAGACCCAGACGGCGCACGACGTACGCATCGAGGCCCTCGGAGTGCAGCACGCGCGGGATGTCGTAGATGCTCGGGGCGTCGATCGCGTTGACGACGGCCTCGTTGTCCACGTCGCACATGAGCGCGATCTTGCGCTTGACGGGCTCGGGGACCACGCGGTCCGCGCGCAGGACGATCGCGTCCGGCTGGATACCGATCGAGCGCAGGGCCGCGACCGAGTGCTGCGTGGGCTTGGTCTTGAGCTCGCCCGAGGGGCCGATGTACGGCACCAGGGAGACGTGCAGGAAGAAGACGTCGTCGCGGCCCAGCTCGTGGCGGACCTGGCGGGCGGCCTCGAGGAAGGGCTGGGACTCGATGTCGCCGACCGTGCCGCCGATCTCCGTGATGATCACGTCGACGTCCTCGCCCGCCTGAGCGCGCATGCGCGACTTGATCTCGTCGGTGATGTGCGGGATGACCTGCACCGTGTCGCCCAGGTACTCGCCGCGACGCTCCTTGGCGATGACCTGCGAGTAGACCTGGCCCGTCGTCACGTTGGACGAGGCCGGGAGCTCGACGTCGAGGAAGCGCTCGTAGTGACCGATGTCGAGGTCCGTCTCGGCGCCGTCCTCGGTCACGAAGACCTCACCGTGCTGGAACGGGTTCATGGTGCCGGGGTCGACGTTGAGGTAAGGGTCGAGCTTCTGCATCGTGACGCGCAGGCCACGGGATCGGAGCAAGCGACCCAGGCTCGAGGCCGTCAGCCCCTTACCGAGAGAGGAGGCCACGCCGCCGGTCACGAAGATGTGCCGGGTGCTGTGGTCCGAGCGGCCGCCGTTGACGGCGAGGGGTCTGTTCAGGTGATCTGCCACGGAACTCCATGCTAACAGTGACTCGTCGGGGGCGCGTCGGATCCAGCGTGGGATGACTCTCAGTCGGGTGCTCGTCCACCCGTCCGAGCGCCAGATGCCCGCGGCGCTCCCACGTCCTAGCTCGGGTCCGCGACCTTCGGCGCGCTCCCCCGGCCACGACGCACCAGCCCGACGACCGAGGACCTGTCGGCGACGAGCGCCAGCCCGACGACGAGCGCCGCAGCGACCAGCGCGACCCCGACGCCCACGGCGAGCGCCACCGCGACGTGCGCGTCGTCGGGCAGGAGGACCGTGCTGAGCCCCCGCCCTGCCGCGCCGCCGAGCGCCACGCCCACGACCAGCACGACCAGGGTGCGCGGCACGCCGCGCACCGCCTCGGGGCCGGAGTGGCGGCGCACCGCGAGCAGGAGCAGGAGGCCCGCGACGCTCATGCCCACCGCGGTTGCCACGCCCAGGAGCGCGAGCACCCGCACCTGGTCGCCGTCACCGAGCGTCGCCGGGCCCACGACGGCCAGCACGGCGACGACCACCCAGCCGGTCGCTGTCGCCACGACGGCCGCGCGCTGACGGTCCAGGACGTAGAGCGCACGCGAGAGGTGCAGGATCAGTGCGAAGCCCACGATGCCCGGCGCCATCGCGGCGGTGGCCGCGCCCAGCCCCTCGACGGACCCGTCGGTGACGACGGCGAAGACCGCCTCGACCGCGGCCGAGGCGGCGACGAGCGCCGCCACCCCCACGCCCGAGACCAGGAGGATGGTCCGCGTCGTCGACGCCAGGAGCCTGCCGAAGAGCTCGTGGCTCCCCTGCGCGACGTGCTCGGCCAGGCGCGGGAACGCGCTCGTGGCGAGCGGGAACGCGAGCACGGCGTACGGCAGCAGGTAGACCTGCTGCGCGTAGAAGTACGTCGGGAACGTCTCCTCCGGGCCGAAGTTGTTGGCCGCGTACATCGCCGCGAGCACCGACACCTGCTGCGCGACGAGCGCCCCCACCCCGGCGAAGGCCAGGTTGCGGGCCCGGACGCCCTCCCCGCCGGGGAAGCGCAGGGTCGGGCGCAGCCGCGTCCCCGTCCGGGCGACAGGGACGACCAGTGGCAGTGCCAGCGCCGCGACCCCCAGGGTCGTCCCCCAGCCCAGCCAGGCGATCGCGCTCGTCGACAGTGCCGCGACGTCCGCCTGGTTCCCGTCCGCCATGCCCGCGAACACCAGGTACACCACGATGACCACGACGCTCGAGACGAGCGGCGCGAACGCCTGCCAGAAGAAGCGCTTGTGCGCCTGGAGGATCCCCCCGAGGATCACCGCGACCCCGTACAGGGGGATCTGCAGCGCGAAGACGCGCACGAACAGCGCCGTGACGTCGACGAGCTCCGGGTGCTTGGCCGCCATCAGGACGTGAGCGATCGGGTAGGCGAGCGCCGCGAGCAGCGCACCGAGGGGTACCAGGACCAGGAGGGTCCAGCCCAGCAGTGCCGACGCGATCTTCGACACGTCGACCCGGGCGCCTCGCGCGATGGGGCCCGCCAGCAGAGGCACGACCGCGCCCGCGAGCGCACCGCCCGCTGCGACCTCGAACAGGACGTTGGGCAGGATGTTGGCCGACGTGTAGGCCGCGCCGACACCAGGGGTGCCGACAGCCCACGCCATGACGAGCGAGCGCGCGAAGCCCACGAGCCGGCTCGCGATCGTCACGGCCGTGATCATCAGGGCCGCGCCCGCGAGCGTCTGCGTACCCGCACGCACCCGGGAGGTGCGCGTGGGGCGTGGCGCGGGCGCGCTGTCCTGGCCCGGCGTCACGTCCTGGCTCAAGCTGGTGCGTCCTGACCGGGCGACGGCTCGCCGACGGGCGATGCCCCGGACGTTGCCGGCGGCGTCGGGCGGGCGGCGGGAGCCGCAGGACGCCGCCCCCACTGGTCGAGCCGGCGCAGCAGCGAGTTGCCGTCGATGACCTTCGAGAAGCTGACCTTCTCGCTCGCGACGTTGAGGCCCAGGACACCGGCGAGCGCGAGGAGACGCACGGCCCGCGGCGTCCCGAACGCCACCTGGGTGCCCACGAGCGCCCCCAGTGCGTTGGCTCCCCCGTCGCCGAGCATGTCGCGCTCGCTCAGGTCACCGGGCGCGGCCGCGGCGGCCGCACCGAGCACCGCGCCCGAGGTCGCACCCACGGGCGTCAGCGCGAGCGGCAGCGCGAGCGCCGTCCCCGACTTGAGCGCGCGCCCGGGACGCAGGTCGAGGAGGTTGAAGAGGTTGGCGCTCAGAGCCACGATCGAGCCGTTGACCGCGACGTCGGTCAGGTAGCCGAGCGTGGACCCGGTCCTGCGCGTGCCGACGAAGGCCGCGGCGAGCGACGTGGTCCCGATCCCGAGGACCTTCAGGCCACCGGTGGTGACCTGGCCCTTCAGGAGTGCCCCGACGTGCCCCTTGATGCCCTTGGTCCGCGTCGAGGTGTCCTCCGCGAGGTCGTCGACCAGGCCGAACGCTCCGCCCCCGGCGGTCGCGAGCGCGGTCGCCGTCCGGGTGCGGGCGTCGGGTCCCGCGACGAGAGCTCCCGCGACGAGGCCCGTGGCCACCGCGGGGCCCTCGAGCAGGCTGATGGGTTCTCCCCGGTGGTTCGTGCGCGTCCACCGCTCGGGCCCGCCGGGCGAGACCGTGTCGAGCACGCTGCGTGCCCCACCCGTCACGACGGCCGACACGACGCCTGCGCCGAGGGCGCGGAGGAAGGTGCCCATCGATCAGCCCTCGGCCGTCTCGCCGGTGGTGCCGGCGCCGTCGGTCCCGTCGGTGCCCTCGGTGCCGAGCGGCGTGTCGGGCGCTCCTGCGGGCGTGCGGTCGACCGGGGGCAGCTGCACGGACGGCGGGATGACGGCGGTCGCGCCGTCCTCGAACCCGAACTGTCCCACCTTGTCGCCGATGCGGGCAGCGAGGGCGAGCGGGACGGAGATCTGGCCGGCCGGGGCCTCGATGCCGCTCACGGTCGACAGGACGGCCGCGAGGTCCGCGTCGGCCGTGATGGTCGAGATCAGATCGCCCGGCACGGGTGTCGAGCCTGCGACGAGCGATCCCTCGGAGCGCGCCTGGGCGGCCTGTGCGAGCAGGACCTCGATCGAGACCGCGTAGGTGTCGGCCTTCTCGTCCGCGGTCCCGGTGGTCGTGCCGGTCGTCGGGGCGACCTTGCTCTCGGGCGCGAGGAGCAGGACGACGTCCGCAGGGACGTCCTGCTCCTGGACGACCTCGATGAGCTCTGCCTGCGCGAGCTTGAGCTCGATCTGGACCGCCTCGGGGGTGCGCTCCTCGGGGGCGGCGAGCTGCTTGGCCGTGAGGGACGTCGCGAGCCCGGCGGCCAGCTTCTCGTCCGTCCCGGACTCCGTGACGCCCGTCACGAGGTCGGTGATCTCGGTCGCCGTCGCCTTGCGCGCGTCCTCCTGCTTCTTGTCGGTCCACGCACCGTCGAGCCGGACGTGCCCGACGATGCTCGCGCCGGCGCCCTCGAGCTGCTCCTGCACGGCCTCGTACCGCTCGTCGTCGACGTCGCCGAGGTCCACCACGGCGACGCGCCGGTCCTGGAGCGTGCCCGCGACCAGCTGCGGGCCCGAGGCCACGATGAACTCCTGGTCGTCGGCGACCTTGAGGTTCGTCGCGTCGAGCTGGTCGCGCAGCTCGTTGCGCTCGAGGCGCAGCTGCTCGACCTGCCCGGTCAGCTGGTCGCCGATCGCGCCCTGCAGCGGTCCGGCGCCCAGGATGATCCCGACCGCCAGCGCCAGGAAGACCGAGATCAACGAGACGATGTGGTACCTGAAGTCGATCACTGTGCTGTTGCGTCCTTCGTGTCCGTGCGGGGCGACGTGCGGGCGGCGCGCGTCAGGGAGGTGGTGGGTGCGTACGGTCCGGGGCTCATGCGCCCCCGAACAGTGCGCCGATCCACGAGGTGAAGTCGTCGAAGCGGGCACCGATGATGCCGAAGACCGTCTGCCCTGCGGCCGTGGACCACATCGCCATGATCACGGCGAAGAGCCCGGCGAGCGAGAGCAGGGTCAGCTGCAGGTTGGAGATCCGGTGCTGGTACAGGCGTGAGACGCCCTTGGCGTCGACGAGCTTGCCGCCCACGCGCAGGCGCGTGAGGAACGTGCTGGCCATGCCCGAACGGCCCTTGTCGAGGAACTCGACGAGCGTCGCGTGCGTGCCGACCGCGACGATCAGCTCGGCCCCCTTGTCGTCGGCCATGAGCATCGCGATGTCCTCGCTCGTGCCCGTCGCCGGGAAGACCACGGGCTCGACGCCGAGCGCCTGGACGCGCTCGAGGCCGGGAGCCTTGCCGTCGCGGTAGGCGTGCACCACGATCTCGGCACCGCACGCGAGCGCGCGGTCCGAGACGGAGTCCATGTCGCCCACGATCATGTCGGGCTTCCAGCCCGCGTCGATGATGGCGTCCGCGCCGCCGTCCACGCCGATCAGGATCGGACGGTACTCCTTGATGTACGGGCGCAGCGTCGCGAGGTCCTCGCGGTAGTGGTAGCCGCGCACGACGATCAGGACCTGACGGCCCTCGATCACGGTGCGGATGTCCGGCACGCCTACGCCGTCGAGCAGGAGCTCACGCTCGCGCCGCATGTAGTCCATGGTGTTCTCGGCGAAGCGCTCGATCTCCTCGGAGAGCCCCGCGCGCGCCTCCTCGAGGCTGACCGCGATGGTCTCGGAGGTCTGGCGGACGCCCTCTGCGAGCAGGTCCTCGCCCGCGAACACCTTGCCGTCCTCGAGGCGCAGCTCGCGCCCGTCGGAGATGCTCATGATGCCGCTGCCGAGGTCGTCGATGAGGATGATCCCGGCGTCGACGAGGATCTCCGGGCCGAGGTTCGGGTAGCGCCCGGAGATCGACTTCGCCGCGTTGAGCACCGCGAGGGGCTTGGCGGTGACCAGGGCGTCCGCCGCGACGCGGTCGATGTCGAGGTGGTCGATGACGGCGACGTCACCGGGCTTGAGCCTCTTGGTGAGCGCCTTGGTGCGGGCATCGACTCGTGCGGGGCCGCTGGTTCCCGGCTCCGTCACGTCGGACGTGGATCTGCGCAGACTGATTCTCATCGCGGCTATCGTCCCACGACCGAGGACTCGAGCAGTTCGAGCGCGTGCTGCCGTGCGGCGTCCGACTCGTCCTGGCCGGAGAGCATGCGCGCCAGCTCGCGGACGCGCTCCTCGCCCGTGACCTCGTGCACGCCCGTGACTGTGACGGGATCGGCTCCGTCCCCGCCGTGCGACTTGGTCACGACGAGCTGCGAGTCGGCGAACGCGGCCACCTGCGCGAGGTGCGTCACGACGATCACCTGCGCGGACCGCGCGAGCGAGGCGAGCCGTCGACCGACCTCGACCGCGGCGCGCCCGCCGACCCCCGCGTCGACCTCGTCGAAGACGAAGGTGGGGAGCGGCGCGGCAGCGTCCGTCCCTGCGTCGGCACCCGACGTGGCGAGCGCGACCTCGATCGCGAGCATGACGCGTGAGAGCTCACCGCCCGAGGCCCCCTTGCCGAGCGGGCGCGGCGGCGAGCCCGGGTGCGGGACGAGCGAGAGCGTCACGACGTCGGCGCCCCACGGGCCGGGCTCGTCGGCGGGCGTCACGTCGACCTCGAGCCGCGAGCCGCTCATGGCCAGGCCGGCGAGCTCCTCGGTCACGGCGTGCGCGAGCCGCACGCCCGACGCGGTGCGCGACGCGGTGATGCGCGCGCCCAGCGCGGACAGCAGGGCCGTGAGCTCGTCGGCGCGCTCGGTCATCGAGCGCAGGCGCTCACCGCCGTCGTCGAGGTCCAGCAGGCGCAGCCCGGCGTCGCTGGCCCAGGCCAGGACGTCGTCGATCGTCTCGCCGTAGTTCCGGGTCAGGGCGCTCAGCGCGGCCAGGCGCGTGTGCGCCTGCTCGAGACCCCCGGGGTCCGCCTGGAGGTCCTCGACGTAGCCCGAGACCTCGGTCGCGATGTCCGCGAGTGCGTACCCGACCCCGGCGATCCTCTCGACGAGCCCGGCGAGGCTCGGGTCGAGCTGGCTCGCGGCCTCGAGCGCGCGGCGTGCGCGCTCGACGGCGGAGCTCGCGTCACCGGGGACGTCGCCCCCGTCGAGCGCGTCGTCGCTGACGATCGCGTCGTGCGCGGCCTGCGCCCCGAGACGCAGCTCCTCGGCGTTGCCGAGGCGGGCGACGAGCGCGGTGAGGTCGGCGTCCTCGCCCGGCTGGGGGTCGACCCGCTCGATCTCGGCGAGCCCGAAGCGCAGCAGCTCGGACTCGCGCGCGCGTTCCTGGGCGCGCGTGGTCAGGTCGGCGATCTCCTCCAGGAGCCCGCTGCGCTCGGTCCACGCGGCGCGGTACTCGTCGAGGAGCGCGGCGTGCGCGTGGCCCGCGAACGCGTCGAGGGCCGCGCGCTGGTGGCTCGGGGTCCGCAGGCGCAGCTGGTCGGCCTGCCCGTGGACGGTCACGAGGTCGTCGGCGATCTCCGCGAGCACGCCCTGGGGCACGCTGCGGCCGCCCAGGTGCGCCCGCGAGCGGCCCTCGGCCGCGACGGTGCGCAGGACCACGACGGTCCCGTCGTCGTCGACGCTGCCGCCGGCCTCGTCGATCCGCTGCCCGACGGCGTCGCGCCCGCTCACGCGCAGGCGCCCCTCGACCACGGAACCGGTCGCGCCGGGGCGGACGGTCGACGGGTCGGCCTTGCCGCCCATGAGGAGGCCGAGGCCGGTCAGGACCATCGTCTTGCCTGCGCCCGTCTCACCCGTGATCACGGTCAGCCCAGGGTGCAGGGGGACGCGGGCGGAACGGATCACGCCCAGGTTCTCGATCGAGATCTCCTCGAGCACGGTCACTCCCCCTTCGGGTCGGGTGCGGTCGGGCGTCCGCCGTCGGGTCGCTTCGCGGCGTCCACGGCGGCGGTCGCCGCCTGGCGTGCGACGCGGGCCGCCTCGGCCGCGTCCTCGGCCACGCGTCCTCGCCACCCGACGACCGGCAGGGAGAACTTGGAGACGAGCCGGTCGGTGAACGGCGCCGTGCTCAGGCGGGCGAGCCGGATCGGCGAGTCGCCGCGCCGGACCTCGACGCGCGAGCCCGCAGGCAGGTCGATGCGCCGGCGTCCGTCGCACGTGAGGACCCCCGGGCCCGCGGAGCGTTGCAGCAGCTCGAGCGCGAACGTCGACGAGGGACCCACGACGAGCGGGCGGGCGAACAGCGCGTGCGCCGCGAGGGGCACGAGCAGCATGGCGTCGACGTCGGGCCACACGATGGGGCCACCGGCCGAGAACGCGTGCGCCGTGGACCCGGTCGCGGTGGACATGACGACGCCGTCGCAGCCGAACGAGGACAGCGGACGACCGTCGACGCCGATCGCGACCTCGATCATGCGTTCGCGGGACGCCTTCTCGACCGTGGCCTCGTTGAGGGCCCAGCCGACGCGCGGCTCGTCCTCGCCGGGGAGCGTGACCCGGACCTCGAGGACACCGCGCTCCTCGACCACGTAGTCGTGCGCGGCCAGGCGCTGGACGGCGGCGTGCAGGCCCTCGCGCTCGGCCTCGGCGAGGAAGCCGACGTGCCCGAGGTTCACGCCGAGCAGCGGGACGCCCGTTCCGTGCGTGAGCTCGGCCGCTCGCAGGATGGTGCCGTCACCGCCCAGGACCATGACGACCTCGGACTCGGCGACGCCCTCGCGCGTGCGGAGCTGGGCCATGTGGTCGCCGAACGTCTCGGCGAGGTCGTCGTCGTGCAGCCCGACCTCGAAGCCCGCGTCCTGGAGCTCCTTGACCGCCTCGTGCAGCGCGACGACCGCCTCGGGTCGTCCACCGTGCGTGACGATCAGCACTCTCCTGGTCACAGGGCTCCTCCGGTCGATCGGTGCGGGTCCGTGCCGACGGCACGGCCCAGGTGGTCGGTCTCGCCGACGCGCGACGGTGCCTGGTCGCGCCGTCCTGCGTGGTCGCGCGGCGCAGCCTGGTCGTCGGGCACTGCGAGCGAGTCTGTCAGGTCGACGGACCGGGCGCCCTCCGGTTCGCCGGCAGGTTCATCGACCAGCGCGACGAGGGGCTGCTCGCCGAGCGGCGAGCGGACGGCACGTTCGATCGCGCTCTCGAGCCCGGCGGGGCGGAGGTCCTGGTGAGTGCTCCTCGGCCGGTCCCCTGCTTGCGGTTCGGGGCGCAGCCACAGGAAGAACTCGCGATTGCCGCTGGGGCCGGGCAGCGGGCTCGGGATCACGCCGAGCGGGCGCAGGCCCAGGCGGGCGGCGTCGAGCGCGACGTCGAGCACGGCGCGCGCGTGCAGCGCCGGGTCGCGGACCACTCCCCCGGTGCCCAGGCGGTCGCGGCCGACCTCGAACTGCGGCTTGACCATGAGGAGCAGGTCGGTGCCGGGTCCGACGACCCTCGCCACGGGGGGCAGCACGAGCCGCAGCGAGATGAAGGACAGGTCCGCGACGACGACGTCGGGCGTCACGTCGAGGTCCGCCGGGGTCAGGTCTCGGACGTTGAAGCCCTCGCGGACGGTGACACGCGGGTCGTCGCGCAGCGCGGGGACGAGCTGGTCGTGCCCGACGTCGACGGCCACGACCCCGCGCGCACCACGGCGCAGCAGGACGTCGGTGAATCCCCCGGTCGAGGCTCCGAGGTCGAGCCCCAGGGCCCCCTCGATGCGGGGAGCCTGCTCGGGCGTCCGAGCACGGATCGCGTCGAGGGCGCCGGCCAGCTTGAACGCGGCACGGGACGCGTACCCCTGGTCGGCCGGGTCGGGGTCGACGTGGATCTCCTGGTCGGGTCGCACGGGCAGGGAGGCCTTGGCCACGACGCGTCCGTCGAGGCTGACGCGCCCTGCGCCGATCAGCTCGGCGGCGCGCCCGCGTGAGCGGGCGAGGCCCCGGCGGACGAGCTCGGCGTCCACGCGTGCGCTCACGCTCAGTCCTCCGCGTCCGCGAGGCGGACCTGCAGGGCCTCGTGGATCGCGTCGAAGACGGTGACGTGGTGCTCGAGGGGCGCGTCGGTCAGCTCGTCGAGCCGGCCGAGGGCCGCGGTGACCGCGTCGTCGGTGGGTTCGCCGCCCGACGCCGTCACGCCGGTCCGCACGTCTCCGGGGGTGGGGACGGGGGTCGGGGTGGGAGCGCCGTCGTCGACGGTGTCCTGCGCCATGCGTGTTCCTCCAGTCCGTGTCCAGGGGTCGGGTGCGTCGCACCGGTGCCGTGGTGCGCGGCTGAGAGCCGCGCGGTCACCGCACCGGTGCAACGCTACCGGTCAGGACAGGATCTCAGGCGTTACCGACAGCGAGATCGGGCACGCTGTCGGCATCCACCGATCCCCCCGCGTCGACCGTCGCCCATGCCGCGCCGCACGCGGCACGGATCAGGTCGACGCCCTGAGGTCCGGTCAGCTCGAGCACACCCTCGGTCGCTCGCGCGGCGGACTCCCCGCACGTCCACCAACCCTCGGCGGCCTGGACCGGCGCCTCGTGGGGCACCAGGAGGCTCAGGAGGTCGGCACCGATGTAGTGCGGGCGCAGTCCGGGCTCGGCGAGGACCGCGTCGCGGCCCCCGTTGACGCCGGTCAGGACGTGCAGGCCCGGGTACCCGCCCGAGCGCGCGCCGGCGAGGTCGGTGTCCAGACGGTCACCGACGACGAGGGGCGACGAGGCCCCTGCCCGCTCGACCGCGAGGTGGTACATGGTCGGCGAGGGCTTGCCCGCGCTCGACGGCTCGACACCCGTGGCGGCCTGCACGGCACGCACGAGCGAACCGTTGCCGGGCGCGAAGCCACGGGCCGTGGGGAGCGACAGGTCGAGGTTGCTCGCGACGTGCCAGGCTCCTCGCTGGATCGCGTACGCGGCCTCGGCGAGCTGCGCCCAGCCGAGCTCGGGCGCGAAGCCCTGCGCGACCGCGACGGGCTCCTCGTCCGCGCTCTCGACGATCACGAAGCCCGCGTCGTGCACGGCCGTGAAGAGACCCGCTCCGCCGACGACCAGGACGCGAGCCCCGGGCTCCAGCCGGGTCCGCAGGAGCGCTGCGGCGGCCTGGGCGGCCGTCATCACCTCGTCCGAGGACGTGGGGATGTCCAGCTCGGTGAGCTGGGAGGCGACCGACTGCGGCTCGCGCGACGCGTTGTTCGTCACGAAGACGAGGCGCATGCCCGCGGCACGGGCCCCCCCGAGGCCGGTAGCGGCGTTCGGGATGGGCTCGTGCCCGCGGTAGGCGACGCCGTCGAGGTCGACGAGGGCCAGGTCGTAGCGTTCTGCGAGCGGGATGTCGCTCGCGATCAGCCCCAGGCTCACTTGGTCTCCTCGTCGTTCTCCGTGCCCGACGCCGCAGCGTCCGTCTCGTCCGTGGGCGCGGCCTCGGTGTCGGGGGCGTCGGAGTCCGACCCGTCGGTCTCGTCCTCGTCGGACGGCGCGGCATCGGCCTCGTCAGAGTCCTCTTCGGTCTCGTCCTCGTCGAGCTCGACGGCGTCCTCGCTCAGGTCGTACACGACGACCTCGTCGTCGAGCGACGTGCCGAGTGCCGCGGCGAGTGCACGGGGGTCGACGTCCGCGAGGATCGCGGCGGCCTCGTCGAGACGACCTGCGGCCTCGAGGACGCTCGCGCGCGCCTGGAGGACTCGCAGTGCGAGGTCTCCCTGCGCCTCGGCAGCGGGGATCTGGTCGAGGACGGCCAGAGCAGCCTCGAACTCACCGAGGTCGGCACGTGCGCCGCTCACGACGAGCGCGAGCTCGGTGCGGCCGTGCGCGTCGAGCGTGCTCGCCTCCTCCGATGCAGCAAGGGCCAGGGCGCGCTCGGGGCGCTCGAGCCCACGCTCGCAGTCGGCCATGATCGGGAGGTGCTCCGAGGAACCGTTGAGGCGGCGAACGGTGCGCAGCTCACGCAGCGCCTCGGCGTACCGGCCCGTCTGGTAGGCCGTCAGGCCGGCGGCCTCACGGACCACGTCGACGCGGCCTGCTCGGCGGACGGCAGCCTGAGCGTGCTCGTAGGCGAGCTCGGGGTCCGTGTCGATCAGCTTCCCGGCCATGACCAGGTGGCGTCCGACGACCGTCGCGTTCTCCTTGCTCAGGGTGCGCAGACGGCCCCGCACGTCACGGTCGAGGTCCGAGAACTGCACCGCTTCGTCGATCTCCGGGCCCGCGTGACGCTGGTCCTGCGGAGGACGCGACTGACGCTCTCCCTGATCGGTCGAACGCTGCGGGCGGTCGCCGTAGCTCTTGCGCTCGCCGCCACCGGTCTGGGGGCGGTCGCCGTAGCTCTTGCGCTCGCCGCCACCGGTCTGGGGGCGGTCGCCGTAGCTCTTGCGCTCGCCGCCACCGGTCTGGGGGCGGTCGCTGTAGCTCTTGCGCTCGCCGCCACCGGTCTGGGGGCGGTCGCCGTAGCTCTTGCGCTCACCACCACCGGTCTGGGGACGGTCGCTGTAGCTCTTGCGCTCACCACCACCGGTCTGGGGACGGTCGCTGTAGCTCTTGCGCTCACCACCACCGGACTGAGGGCGGTCACCGTAGGAGCGACGCTCGCCAGAGCCCGAGGACTGGGGACGGTCGCCGTAGGAGCGACGCTCGCCAGAGCCGGAAGACTGGGGACGGTCGCCGTAGGAGCGACGCTCGCCAGAGCCCGAGGACTGGGGACGGTCGCCGTAGGAGCGACGCTCGCCAGAGCCGGAAGACTGGGGACGGTCACCGTAGGAGCGACGCTCGCCAGAGCCGGAAGACTGGGGACGGTCACCGTA